>JAFZZD010000482.1 GCA_017615955.1 Victivallales bacterium | reverse complement strand
AGAAGTGCGGATTGGTGTGGGGGGCACCGATTGCAAAAAAGGGGATTGGCATTAAATTTCCGCACCGAGACAGTTCGAAATTCCATCCTGTCTTGACGGCATAGTCCGTCTGCATAAACAAAACTAGGAGCCAATATCATGAGCAGGAGCAAGGATGAGCTGGCGAAAATCGTCCAGCTTGGGAGCGGCAGCACCCAATACGTTTTTGACTATGACCCAGGGTTGCTGGAGCGTTTTGACAACAAGCACCCGGAAAATGACTACATGGTGATGCTGAATTGCCCCGAATTCACCTCTCTTTGCCCCAAGACGGGGCAGCCAGACTTCGCCGAAATACGCATAGCTTATGTGCCAGACCGCTATCTGGTGGAATCCAAGTCCCTGAAGCTGTATTTGTTCAGTTTCCGCAACCACGGCGACTTCCACGAGGACTGCTGCAACATAATCAAAAATGACCTGGTGTCGTTGCTTGAGCCGCGCTATTTGGAGGTGCTGGGCATATTTGCACCACGGGGCGGCATATCCATCTATCCTTTCGCCAATTATGCAAAGCCTGGCAGCGGCTACGAGGCTTACGCCAGGAATCGTCTGTTCGCCGCAATTGACTGTTTTAGAGGCGCAGACAAATAACGCAAAAGCGCGGAGATTTTTAACGCAGAGGCGCGGAGTTTTAACGCAGAGGCGCAGAGTTTTAACGCAGAGGCGCAGAGGCGCAGAGGCGCGGAGATTTTTAACGCAGAGGCGCGGAGGCGCAGAGACGCGGAGATTTTATATGCGAAAGACTGAAGGTAATCTTATTTTGATGAACACGTTGTTTGTGACTGCGCTGGTGATTTCCAATGTGGTGACGGCGAAGTTGTTTCATACCGGGCTGACTTTGTTTGGCGTGAAGATGGTGTTGCCAGGTGCGGCGCTGTGCTATGCCTGCACATTTTTGTTCACTGATGTTATAGGCGAGATTTGGGGGCGCACTGCGGCGTCGAAAAGCGTGGTCTGTGGCTTTGTATGCCAGCTGTTCGCCTCGGCGCTGATCCTTCTTGTGGGTATGCTGCCCGCAGTGGATGCCTCCATGCAGGAGGCATACGGCAAGTTGCTGGGAATGAATCTGCTGTTCGTGTTCGCCAGCCTGACCGCCTACATCGTGGCGCAGCTATGGGACGTGTGGGTTTTCCACAAGATACGCGAATGGTATCTTGGCAGGCAGGGTAATTCAGTCGCCGCCCGCTGGATATGGAACAATGCCAGCACCATGAGCAGCCAGGTGTTTGATACGGTGATTTTCATTGGCATTGCATTTGGAATAGGTTTCAAATGGCTTTGGAACAGGGAGATGTGGCCAACCTTGTTCTCAATCATGGTGGGTCAGTATTTGTTCAAAGTGTTGCTTGCCATATTGGACACGCCATTCTTCTATCTGCTGACGCATAATCGGGAGAAATGAGCCTCTCTGTCCCAGTGTAAAAGAAAAACCTTGTGAATGGGTTATATTACTGCAATTCTGTAATTTAACTTGAGGAAGATGCCATGAAGTTGTCAGTCATAATTCCAGTTTACAACGAAGAGAAAACAGTATTGACGGTGATAGAACAGGTGCGCAAGT
>JAFZZD010000481.1 GCA_017615955.1 Victivallales bacterium | reverse complement strand
GCGCGTGGGGTTATTGATATTGGGCCGCTCTGCGGCCCACGCCAGACCTGCGTCCCGCAGTCATTGCGGATTAATTGCTAGTCCTTTTCTTCAATACAATTCCTATTACAACCATAAGGACTACCATCAGCGAGAACACTATTGGCCAGACCGCTATAAGCGGCATTGACATGCCAGCCATTATGCCTGACAGCAGGAAGCCGATGAATGAGAACACGGCCACGGTGATGGCGTATGGCAGCTGGGTTGAGACGTGGTTGATGTGTTCGCAGCGCGCACCTGCCGAGGACATGATGGTGGTGTCGGAGATTGGCGAGCAATGGTCGCCGCATACCGCGCCGGCCAGGCATGCTGACATGCCGATGATGAGCAGCGGGCTTGTGCCAGGGAATATGGCAGTCACGATTGGAATCAGGATGCCGAATGTGCCCCAGGATGTGCCAGTGGCGAATGCCAGGACGCAGGCCACCAGGAAGATGACGGCGGGCAGGAAGTTGCCCAGGCTTGCGGCTGAACTCTGCATCACCTTGGCGATGTATTCCTTTGCCTCAAGGGCGCCAGTCATGTTCTTCAGGGACACTGCCAGTGTGAGGATGGTTATGGCGGGAACCATTGCCATGAAACCCTCTGGAATTGCCTTCATTGCATCATCGAAGGTGATGACCTTGCGGCATACGAGATAGGCTACCGCAATGATTATCGCGACGACGCCGCCAAGAGGCAGACCCACAGTTGCGTCTGTGTCGCTGAATGCCTGGATGAAGCCAACGTCAGCCTTGAGAATGCCACCTACATAGACCAGCGCCAGAATGCATGTGATGATCAATATCACCACTGGAATAATCAGGTCGATGACCTTGCCTTTTGCGTTTTCAAGAGGCTTTTCGCCTTCTTCCGTTTCTCCTCCGTTGGTGAAGAGATCGCCTTTTTCCATGGCATTCTTTTCGTGGAGGGCCATTGGACCAAAGTCAATCTTGAAGCAGGTAATGACTATGATGAACACGAATGTCAGCAGCGAATAGAAGTTGAATGGTATTGCGCGTATGAAGAGTTCCAGACCGCTGTACTGTGAGCCTTTCGCGTATTCAGAGACAGCTGCCGCCCAGGATGAAATCGGCGCGATCATGCAGACTGGCGCCGCTGTGGCGTCGATGATGTATGCCAGCTTTGCGCGGGAGATCTTCTTTGCGTCAGTGACAGGGCGCATGACGCTGCCAACTGTGAGGCAGTTGAAATAGTCGTCCACAAAGATCAGCAGGCCGAGCACGAATGTGGCTAGAGTCGCGCCGAACCTGGTCTTGACGTGCGCCTGGGCCCATTTGCCGAAGGCCGCCGCCGCGCCAGTCTTGCTGATGAGCGCCACCAGCATGCCCAGCAGCACCAGGAATATGAACACGCCGGCCGTGTCCTTGACAGCCGCGATGAGACCATCGTTGAGGACCGCGTCAGCTGTGGCCAGCAGCTTGTACTGTGTCTTGAACAGCGCACCGACCAGAACACCGATGAACAGAGAGGAATAGACCTCCTTGGTGGCTAGAGCCAGTATGATGGCCACTGCTGGCGGGAACAGCGCCCAGGCAGTACCCTTGAATGCACCTGCGGTGAAAGGCAGAATCAATACAATGACAAGCACGGCAATAATGGCCAGCTTTGCCATAAGACTTAACTTCTTCATTTCTTCTCCAAATTTTAAGTTTCTGTTTATGGGATTGTTGCAAAAAACTATCATGTGAGCGCTGTCGGGCGCTCACACCACGGCGTCAGCCGCCCAGCTTGTCAATCATCTTGACCATAGGCGCGAACATGGCGACGACAATGCCGCCGACGACAACTGCCAGGAACGCAATCATCAAAGGCTCGATCATGGAGGTCAGACCTTCGACTGCGCGGTCCACTTCTTCCTCATACACGAAGGCGACTCGGTTAAGCATGTCCGGCAATGCACCGGTTTCCTCGCCGACTTCCACCATGGAGCACAGCATCAGAGGGAACACGCCTGATTTTTCAAGCGGCTTGGTCATGCCTTCGCCTTCTTTCACTGCATCGTGGACAGACTGGACAGCCCTTGAGACCAATTCATTGCCGCAGGTGTCCTTGACGATTTGCAGTGCCTGGAGCACAGCCACACCAGATGCCATAAGTGTGCCAAGTGTACGGCAGAAGCGCGCCGATGCGTTTCGCACCACCAGCGCGCTGAATGGCGGACATTTCAGCATCACCCAGTCGAAGCCAAATGCACCCCATGACGTTTTTAGCAGCATTTTTATGACGAATACGATTACAGTACCTGCGATGAGGACGGAAATGGCGTGGTTTGCCAGCATGTTACTGGCCGCCACGACGAACTGTGTGATGGCTGGCATTGGCTCGCCAGGAAGCATTTCCTCGAACATCTTGGAGAATTTAGGAACGATGAAAATCATCAGACCTGCGGTGATGGTACCTGCAATGAACAGAACCGCCGCAGGATACATCATAGCGGACTTGACTTTGCCCGCAATTCGCTGGGCTTTTTCCATGAATTCTGCAAGACGAACCAGAACTACTTCCATCGCACCTGACGCCTCACCCGCGCGCACCATGCTGACATACAGTTTGTTGAAGGATTTGGGGTGTCCCGCCAATGCCTCGGAGAATGTGGCACCGCCTTCAACCTGGTCTGCCAGGTTGCCCAGCACCTTGTTCAGCTGCGGCTTGTTGCCTTTTGCCTGCCTCTCAAGAGTGCGCAATGCGCGCACCAGTGGAAGACCTGCCTGAAGCAGGGTTGCCAGCTGGCGTGTTGTGGTTGTAAGATCCTTTGTGGGAACCTTGGGCATGCCGAAGCTGAAGCCAAAGCCGCCTCCTGCCTTGCCTTTTTCAGAGCCGCCGCCCTTTGCGGCGACTATGTTGGTCGGAAACAGCCCCTGCTGCTTAAGTTGTTGCCCCGCAGCATGCTCGTTCTCGGCCTCGATTGTGCCTTTGTGCTCTTTGTTGGCACTGTCAATTGCGGTGTAGTTAAATCGCATAGCTAGTACCTTTGTTTATCATTCCATAATTGAAAAAACATTGAAAACGCCGGCGCATTGCCGGCTATATCTCCATTCAGGAGCGCTTCTGGCGTTCCATGAGTTCCTGCTGTATGCGCTGGATGATGCCTTCGGCGTCCTTTGCCTTGGTCAGCAGGTCGCCGTAGGAGATCTTGCCCTCGTTGTACAGGCGGATCAGGTGTGCGTCCAGCG
>JAFZZD010000480.1 GCA_017615955.1 Victivallales bacterium | reverse complement strand
GTCTCCCCGGTTTCCGCGTTCTGCACGGCTTTGGCTCCCTTGGGCAAGCGCACCTTCACGCTGGACTGCGACCGTGCCAGGTTGCTTACAATCACCAGGTACTCACCATTCTTGCTGTAGTAGCTTATGCAGGCATCTGGCGTGGTGCTGGTAATCTCCTTGTTTTCCCAATATGGAACAAACTCCACCGCGTCATTGCCAATGTCGAATTCCTTGCGCCACTTCTGGACCTTGTATATTTCCTGCGCATTGCACCAGAGCGGCCACCAGAGGATATCCGCGTGCATAAGACGGCTGAGCAGGTCGCGGGTGGGCTCCTTAAGCTCCATGATGTCCCGCTGGTTCTTCAGGCAGGGGAGATATGCCATCACGATGCCCCATGGCTTGTGATAGAACTCCGTGCGGACGCGGTCCATGGGCAGGGCGTAGCTGTAGTAGTAGAGGCGGTCATTCTCTGGTGGCAGCAGGTCCTTGCGATGCGGGAAGTAGCCCGAGAACTGGTGCTCGCCAGTCAGCATCACCTGGAAATGGGACAGCAATTCCATCATGAGCATGCCAGAGCAGTGCGACATGGAATACGGCGTTGTGCCGCCAGTCTGCATACGCACCACTGCGTCCATACGCTTGTACATGTTCCTGTCGCTGTAGATTGAGTATGTCACGCGGCGTTCTCCGTCAGGCGTGGTATATCCGCAGCCCTGCTTTGCATTGTCGTTGCAGACGTTCTCCATCTCGTCGATATAGGTGCCGTCCAGGCTGCCGAAGACGCGTCCCCATGCAGCGATGCAGCGCATAAGGTAGTCCGTGTAGCCTGTGTTGGAATTGACGCGGACGTATGCCCTGGGGCCACCCGCATCGGGACGGGACGGATTCGGACCAAAATTGGCACGCAGATATTCCGCATCGGGGCTGGACACATTCTCGCGGCGGACGCCTACGTTGCGGTGGTTCCAATAGGGCAGCACCTTGCGGCCTGCGGCATGGTCTGCATTGCGCACCTCCGTGGCATGGACTTTTTCGCCTGCGCGCTCTGGATCTGGGTCAAGTGACACCTGGGACTTCCATCCATCGGGCCAGTAAACCAGCAGATTGCCGCGGGCCTCGCCCTGGAGGCGGTCATACTGCGCGGAAATGGTCCATGCCCGCCAGCCCTTTGGCATGGGGCGCACTGGCGTTGCAATCAGACCAATGTTGAACTCGGCCAGGCCGCCTTCCGGCACCTTTGTGCCTGGCAGCACATAGCGGGCATTGAGCCTGGCAGCCTCGCCATTGGCTGTGCGTTCCCAGACGAAGCTGTCCTGACGGTCCTTGGGCCAGAATGCCTTGTCGTCATCATGGAATAGCATGATGCCGCCATTGGTGCCGCCCAGCCACACATGTGTGCAGAACGGGCGCACAATAAGGTCGCCAGTCTTGTCCTGGGAGAGAAGATGCGTGTATGACACGTCCGGCCCCACGATGGTGCGCAGAGTACGTCCAGTGGTGCCTGTGTAGTGTGCGCTTTCGGCGAATGCCTTTTCGGTCTGCGTCAGCAGCGAGAGGAACTCCGTTTTTTCCAGGCCTTTGAGTCCCTTGAAGTCGAAACTGACTGCGCCGTCATATTCGATAGTGGTGGTGACTTGCCCTTTGACGAATGCAGGCGCGATGATTGTGCGAACGAATGCCTTGCGTCCCTTGGCGTCAATGGTCAGATTCTTTACAGGCGAGAATTGCAATGTGAACTGCTTGCCTTCATATTGCCCCACAAGTGCAAGCGGCACCTTAAGCATTTGCTTGCCGCCTGAAGTGACGCCCTTGAGCAGCTCGTTGCCGCCAAAGTCATATTCCCGGTTCCACACACGGAAGAGCGCACCCTTGCGTTCCACAGGGGAAAAAGGGCTGGGAACCCAGTCAGCCTCCAATGCCTCCAAGCCCAGGCGTTCAGTCTGGTAGAGCAGCAGGCTTTGTGGAAGGACCACCTTGTCCACGCCCTTGTTCACATCCAGCTTCAGATGCGGGAGGCGCATTGCCGCCAGCATACGTATTTCCTTGCCTTCCAGGGCGCGCTTGTATGTGGTGAACCTGGAGACGGTGGTCTTGTTCTGGCGACCGAACTTGCCGCTGGCGCCAATGTCAAAATACTTGTTCCAGCCGCCGAATGCGCCGCCTGGCTTGTAGTCCCTCACCAGGTCTCCGTCCATGTACAGCCTAATTTCGGTGGGCGTGTATGTGAAGACCAGATGGTGGCGTCCCTTGACAGTGAATTTTGGTGCCAGCACGCGTGGGAAACAGCTCCATTTCGGATTCGGATTGCCGAGATACACGCCCACGCCGTCATTGCCGTGCTTGTAAATATAGAGCGTGCTGTTCTTGCCCAGGCAGGACGCAATCATATATGTGCCAGCGCTGTTGCCATCCCATGCATTGTTGGCGAATACCACCTCGAATGTGCCGCTTTCTGGCGCGAAGTTTCCCTCGGTCTGATAGCGTATTGCGGCGCAGTCCTCACCCACGATGATGCCCTGGCAGATTGCCTCCGTGGGGTCCGCATCAAAAGTGGGGCGTGTGCCCTGGAGGATTATTCCCTTGGGCGAGCCAGTGGCGAACTGCGCATCCGCAGTCTGCGCCTGCCACATTGCGGCGAAGTCCGCATCAAACAAGCGGTCCTTCTCCAGTTCCTTCACATTTTCCACTGCGAATGCCGTGACTGCCGCGCAAGCCATACAAGTAAGAATTTTCTTCAGCATATTTCCAATTCCTCAGTTGTTGAGATAGATGAGTGCATTGCTATTGTTGTATGTGATGTCGCTTTTTGTCGCGCTGTAGCCGTAGAGCGTTGCCTCATAGCCTTCTTCAGTGAAGGGAGCCACATGCCCGTCCAGGAAGCCGAAGTTGAACTTGCCAGCATGCACTGGTGTCTGCTTTCCAGCGGCGGCTGCGGACTTTCTGCAATAGCTACAGTGGTTGTATCCGGTGTAGGGGTTGCTGCCGCTTTCCCAGGAGCCGTCCATCAAGGCGATGTCGCTGGCTGGTATGTTCAATGTACTTTGCTTTACTGGCTTTTCTGCATAGTCAGGCTGCCCCAGTTTGATGTTCCAAATCAAATGCCGGTCACCTTTGAACCAGCCAGGCTTTACAAAATAGGGCCCGCTTGAGCTTGTGCCCGCCACATCAAGCGAATTGCTTGGGCAGGCAAAGCATTTGGCGTCTATGTTGTATCCCTCGTTCAGTCTGGCATACCAAACGCCATGGCTGTCTTGGTTGGGTTTGATGGAGGCCGCCAAAATCCATCCATCATAGTCGTCTGTGTACAGCAGAGCGCCTGTCATGATGGTCTTCATGTTGTTGGTGCAGCTTATTGCACGAGCCTTCTCACGCGCCTTGCTCAATGCAGGCAGCAACATGGCCGCCAATATCGCGATGATTGCAATGACAACCAGCAACTCAATCAAGGTGAACTTTCTTCTCATTTTTGAAACTCCTCTATATTTTGGGTAAAAAAGTGTGTTCTGTGCGCGGGCGTTCTCGCCCGCGTTTACAAGGCGCAGTTCTGTGCGCGGGCGTTCTCGCCCGCGTTTACAGTGCTTCCAGGAATCTCTGGACCTCTGCGGCGCGTGGCCCCATCAGCTCGTTGGCGAAATACAGCATTTCCCAGCAGATCAGTTTTTCCGCGTAGGGAGCCGCCGCCGCGATTTGCGCGGCAATGCGGCTGGGACGCGCGGGAAGGCTTGGATTGATCAGCGAGCAGTCATGCCCCTCGAAAAGCTCTATGTTGCTCCAGAAGCGTATGCCATGGCGCTGGCATATCTTCTTCCACAGAGGATAGGTGTATTTCTCTTCGGACAGACCTAGGCCGCCGCAGCCGATGGAATCCTGGGGAGCCATGATGTCCAGCTTCACTCCGTCCAGCAGCGCGTTCCAGGAGGCTTCCATTTCCTCCAGTTTGCCTTCGTAGTATTTTGTGGCGGGGGACATGAGGATCTGGCACTGCGGCGCGTTCTGCCTCAGCCTGTCGCAGAAGCCTCGGTATATTGCGTTGAGGAATGCCTCGGCCTGCAGGTCCCGCTGCCCGCGGTAGGCGGTCTCCGGCGCGAAGTAGATGCCCTCGAAACGCCCGCCGTATAGCTGGAACAATTCGTCCAATGTGGCGAAATGGGCGTCCTTTTCCCGCTGGACAATGGCGGGGTCGCTGCCCGTGTGCCATCCAGCAACGGAGCCGTATCCGCCCAGGAACACATGCAGATTAAGCTTCTCTGCTGCGGACAGCATCTTGCCCAGTGAGTCAAAGCATTTGTAGGAGGCAAAATGCCTGCTGGGGTAGTAGCAGGTCTCCAGCTCGTTCCATACCGCTGCTTGGAATATGACTGTATCCACGCCGCATTTCTTCAAACGCGCCAGATTCATGAGCCATTCCTCCTCGCTGGCATGCAGCAGAGTCAGCCCCTTGTAATTTGGCGGCTGTGCGTAGATGAAGGAGCCAGAAATGCGCATTTTAGGCTGTGGTGCGGGATGCTCTGCCACCCACTGCTCATTAGCCGCGTTCAGCTGCGCCTTGCGCCTGTTGGTCTCCTCGATGATATCGTCCGACGCGCTGAAGATTCTGAAATCCTCAACATTCAAGATTTTCCAGTTCACTGCCATGATATGCCCTCTGCTTATGCTTGCTGGCGGAATATAGCCTAATATCATGTTTTTTCTAATGTCAAGGGACAAAGTGGTTCTGCTTGAAAGTAATGGGGCAGTGGCGTCAATGTGAGCGCCGAAGCGGC
>JAFZZD010000479.1 GCA_017615955.1 Victivallales bacterium | reverse complement strand
CAAAAATAATAGGAGATATTACCATGAAGGTTTTGAAAGTCAGAAATTACCATGAAATGAGCATAGCAGGTGCCGTGATGATACACGAGGCTGCCATGGCGAAGTTGTCACGCGGCGAGCATTTCAATCTGGGGCTGGCCACAGGCAACACGATGATTGAGCTTTACGAGATACTTGCTGGCATGTTCAATGACGAAAAGGCGGATTTGAGCAAACTGCAGACCTGGAATCTGGATGAATATGCGGCCGACGAGCACAATGCCGTGCCGCATGACCATCCATTGAGCTATTGGAGATATATGCATGAGAATCTTTTCAACCGCTTTTTGCCGGAGCGGAATTTCCAGGAGTGGCAGGCTCATTTCCCAGATCCATCCGATCCAGGCAAGTTCGATAGGGAATTGACTGCCGCTGGTGAATTGGATTTGCAGTTGCTGGGCATAGGCTTCAATGGGCATATCGCATTCAACGAGCCGCAGAAGAAGGCGGAAATTTCCGTGGAGGCATACGGCCAGCTGCCGACACGTGTGCTGCCGTTGACGCAGGAGACCATCGACCAGAACACCAAGGTCACCGCCAATGGTGACAGTTCACTGGTGCCACGCTACGCCGCCACCACTGGTATGAAGCCAATCCTCAAGGCAAAGCGCGAGTTGCTTCTGGCATGCTTTGCGGAGCAGGAGGAACCCCTTTGCCGCATGATTTCCGGCAAGCTCGCAACGCCTGAACTGCCAGCCTCATACCTGCTGGAGCATCCTGATTTCATGCTCATCTACACTGCTGACAAAATCAATCTGGATTCTGTATTATGAAGACTCTCATTCGCAATTGCCGCATTGTATCGCCTGGACGGGATATTCCCAAGGGCGGGATTCTTATTCAGGACGGGACAATTGCCGCTGTCGGAGCCATGCCAGATGTCATGGCTGACAAGGTGATTGACGCTGCAGGTAGAATTGCCGTGCCAGGTTTCATTGACATTCATTCCCATGGCCGCTCCAATTTTGATTTCTGCGACGGGACTGCGGAGGCCTTCGCTACAATTGGACGTGGCAAGTTGCAGGATGGCGTGACTGGTTTCCTGGCCACTAGCTTGAGCGTATCTGAAGATGACCTGCGCAATCTATGCCGCCAGGCAGAGGACTACAAGAAGAATGTGACTGACGGCTCCACGCTGCTGGGTGTGCATCTGGAAGGACCATTTTTCAATCCGCCCTGTGCAGGCGCCCAGAATCCCGCCTATTTGCAGAACCCGCGCATAGAACTGGTGGATGAACTCAATGCAATTTCTCCTGTGAAGAAGGTCTCCTTCTCGCCAGAACTGCCAGGCGGCGTGGCATTTACCAGGCAATTGGCGGAACGGGGCATCATGCCTTCTGGCGGGCATACCCAGGCGGACTACGAGTGCTATGAGCAATGCCGCCAGGCAGGCATGAAGCACCTTACCCATTTCTGCAATGTGATGACGCCACTGCATCACCTGCGCTTCGGCATGGTGGGCGGCGGTCTGCTGGATGACGATGTGTACGTGGAGATGATCTGCGATGGCGTGCATCTCTGCGACCAGATGATACAGCTGATTGCCCGTGTCAAGGGGCCAGAGCGCATGATGCTCATTACTGACTCCATGCGTGCGTCGGCAATGCCAGATGGCGAGTATTCCCTGGGTGGCCTGCCAGTGGTGGTCAGGGATGGCTGTGCCCGCCTGACAACAGGACAGGTGGCTGGCAGCACTCTTCGCTATTTCAATGGTCTGAAGCGCCTGGTGCGCCTGACGAAGCTGCCTTTGTGCGAGGCAGTCCGCTGCACCAGCCTGAACCAGGCTGAAAGCCTCGGTCTTGGAAAACGCGGCAAACTGGAAAGAGACTATGTCGCCGATATCGTCCTGCTGGACGAAAACCTGGATGTCTGCACGACAATCTGCTCTGGCAATGTAAAATACAACGCAGAGGCGCAGAGATTTTAACGCAGAGACGCAGAGACGCAGAGGCGCAGAGTTTTTAACGCAGAGACGCAGAGGCGCAGAGACGCAGAGTTTTCTTTGTGTTTGTGTTTGGTGAATACGATTTAGAATAGGTCGCTATGCGTACCTGTTCTTGAAAGTTCCAGAACAAGCACATCTTCAAACAGTTTGTAGATTAGAAGCCAGTCAGGCGCAATGTGGCATTCGCGACATCCTTTGAAATTTCCTATGAGTTGATGGTCATTATATTCCTCTGGGAGAGTTTGTCCATCTGCAAGCATTTCAATAATTTTCTCTAATATGGAAATATCTCGACCGCGTTTTATGGCTAGTTTGTAGTCTTTCTTGAACTGTGATGTAAACTTGACTTCGTATTTCATGAATTGAGTGCTTTGCGCAGGCTTTCCATATCCTTGTATCCTTGAACGCTAGGGTCGTTTGCTATGCGCTCGCCTTCTTCAATGGCCTCTAATGTCTGCTTATTTGGTATTGGCACCGAGGTTACGATGAAGGGAATTGCTTTGGTTCTTGCAATTTGATGCAGATAGATGTTTATGGCTGTGGACATGTTCAAGCCCATCTCCGAAAGGCACTTCTCGACTTCTGCCTTGAGAGCTGCATCAATCCTAACACTGAATGTTGAGGTACTCATATAATCCTCCATTGTTTATCAAATTGCACATAAAGTAGCACAATTAACATCAAATGCAATACAATTGGTGCGAAAAGTTTGGCTATGTTCTAGCAAAATTGGGCAACACTTTGCTAGAACATAGCCATAAAATTGGGAATCAGCATCTGCGACATGATCCTACAGGACTGTTCATTCTTGATATCCGCGCACATTATTCCTGGGTTGACAACTGGCGGTATTTGCCAGGGGGCATATCATAGCGTTTGGAGAACATTGCGATGAAATGGCTTGTGTCGCAGAAGCCACAGACTTCCGCTATGTATTTCAGGCTTGAGGCCGTTGTGGCAAGCATCTGCCTGGCGTGCTCAAGTCGTTTATGCAGCATATAGTCCGTTGGAGAGTAGCCGGTCAGCCTTTTGAAATGCCTGTAGAATGTGCATATTGACAAGTGGCAAATGGAGGCCAGGTATTCCATTTTGACATTTTCGCAGAAGTGCAGGTTGATGAACTGCAAGGCTGGCATCGCAAGTGAGCCGACATTTTTGGCATTGGAGGTATTTTCACCGGCACGGGCAATTTCCACGAACATTGCAAGAAACAGGCCGAATGCGCATAGGTGCTTGGCAGGCTTGTTGCTGGACAGCTGCTCCTCGAACTTGACAGAAAGGTTATATACGGTTTTAAGTTGTTTTTCATCAAGGTGAAGAATTGGCTTTTCAGGTTCAGGTGACTGATAGGTGGCGTCGAAGAAATGCTCCAGAGTTTTCAGGTTGTAGCCGTCCAGAGGGGGGATTGGCAGTGAAGTGGCATTGTAGATGATGTTGGTCAACGCCAGGCAACCTGTGTTTTCGTATGCGTGGACTATGCCAGAATGGAGCAGAAGCACATCGCCCCTTTCGATTTTATGGCATTTCCCGTTTGCCCAATGCAGTGTATTGGGTTTTGCGCTTGTGATTATTGCAACCTCGGAATAATCATGGTTGTGAAAATTGAGGTTGTTGTGCTTTCCCCTTTTTACTCGCTTTATTGCCAGGCGAAGATGCTCCAGATGAAAAGTGTTTTCCTCTAGGCGGTATAATTTTGTCTTATTTGCCATGGTGGCTGTT
>JAFZZD010000478.1 GCA_017615955.1 Victivallales bacterium | reverse complement strand
GGCATATTGTTCCTGGCGTTTGCTGCTTGCGCATTCGGCATATCGGCTCGTTGCGCACATGTATTGTCCCACATGCAGGCTGGCCCTGTTTTAATGAAATGCCTGTCTGCTTTTTCCGTGGGCACATTGATTGCCTTGCTGGCGATTGCGGCGCTGACATTCCTGTTCGGGCGTTTCTACTGCGCCGTGCTTTGTCCGCTGGGGATAGGCCAGGACATATTCTCGTTTCTCTGCTTCCGGAAAAGCAAGGAGGCATACAACTACTCCTGGCTGCGCTATGCAATCTGCGGCATTGCCGTGGGAATGCTGGCCCTTGGCTGGCATGCTGTGTTCCTGCTGTTCGATCCCTATTCTGTATTCGGGCGCATTGCGGGCGCGTTTCTGGCTGGCGGCTTCGTGCCGCTGCTTGTCATTGCAGCGCTTTCCATCTGGAAGAAGCGTGTGTACTGCACCAGCGTCTGTCCAGTGGGCACAATTCTGGGCCTGCTTGCAAAACGGGGCATGTTCCGCCTGTCAATCAATGAACGCTGCGTGAAATGCGGCAAGTGCGCATTGAATTGTCCTTCCGGATGCATAGACATCCAGAATGGCGTCATTGACAACGAGAGGTGCGTCCGCTGTATGAACTGCGTGTCAATCTGCCCATTGGGATGCATTGAGTTTGGTACTGCCAGGCGAAGTGAGCCGCCTGTGAGTAGTCAATCACGCCGCGCATTCATCATCAATGGCGGCATATTCCTGGCGGGTCTGGCTGTAGGCACCGCATTGGCAAAATGCGGGCTTGGCGTGCTGGAGAAGGCTGCGCGTCACCTGAAGATACTGCCTCCAGGCGCAGGCGATGCAGGCCGCTTTGCCGCGAAATGCACGGGATGCCAGCTTTGCAAGGCAAATTGCCCGAAGCGTATAATAGTTTCCGCACCAGGCGGCACAGGACCAGTTGCGCTGGATTTGAGCAAAGGGCACTGCGACTACAACTGCAACAGGTGCTCCCAGGTGTGCCCGACTGGCGCAATACTGCCATTGACGCTGGAGGCGAAGCGCAGGACCAAGATTGCGGAGGCCAGTTTCAACGCGCAGAACTGCATTGTCTTCCAAGAGGATGAGCAGTGCGGAAAGTGCGCCAAGGTTTGTCCCGTCAAGGCAATCACCCTGCGCAAGAACGGGACGCCCAAGCCAGTGAACACGCAGTTGTGCATTGGCTGCGGCGCCTGCCAGGACGTATGCCCTGCGGAGACCAAGGCGATGACTGTGCATGAGATAGAAAAACAGGTATTACTGGATAAAATAACGGAGGAATGAAGGATGTCATTGGGTTTTACTGAAATCATTGTAATCGCGCTGTTTATTCTGCTGGTTTTCGGTGCAAAGCGCATTCCCGAATTGGCCAGGGCATTGGGCAGGGCCTCGTATGAATTCAAGAAGGCGAAGAACGAGCTTTCCCAGGAAAGCAAGGAATTTGTGGAGGCGGCAGAGGATGCGGCTGCCAAGGAGGATGCTGCAAGCGCCAAGGAGAATGCTGGCCAGGAGAAGAAAGCCTGAGGCATGGACGGGGAATCCTCGCTAATCTCCCATCTGGAGGCATTGCGCAGCATGCTCCTGAAGATGCTGGCTGCAACTGCGATTATGTATCCAGTGGGGTATGTGGCATGCCCGCATGTCATTGGCGCATTGGTGCATTGGTGTTGCCCGCCTTCCGTTGGCCCACTGCATTACTTTGCGCCGATGGAGGTGTTCTTCGTTAAGTTGAAGCTGGCGCTGGTGCTGGCGCTGGTGCTGGCATATCCATGGAATGTATATCAGCTGTGGCAGTTCCTGCTACCTGCCTTGTACGAGGGCGAGCGGCGGGCATTGAAGTACTGGCTGCTTTCTTCATCGCTGCTGTTTGCCATGGGCGTAGCATTCTGCATTGCGTTCATATTGCCGCTTCTCATGAGGTTTTCGGCTGGCTTTGCCACGATGGAGGTGCAGCCCATTCTGGGATTGGCTGGCTTCATCAGTTTGTCAGGCTGGCTGATGCTGGCATTCGGCCTGATGTTCCAGGTGCCCATACTGGTGCTGGTGGCGGTGCGCTTCGGTCTGGTGTCATACGAGAGCCTGCGCAAGAAGCGCCCATACGTGATAGTGCTGATTCTGGTGCTGGCGGCGATCTTGACGCCGCCTGACGTGGTCAGCCAGCTTATGCTGGCAATTCCAACTTGGTTGCTTTTTGAAATAGGTCTTCTGGTATCAAAGAGAGTAGAGAGGTGATTAAAAATGGACAGACGTGATTTTCTGAAGAGCCTGTTTACCATGGCTGCACTCGCTCCCGTTTCGCAATTGGCGGCAAAGGCAGGGGCCGATGGCGATAAAAGCACTGACATTCCCGAAGGGCTGCAGGTCACAAGAAGGCAGTACAAGAACACGGCGCAGACAGTCCCCTTGCTGGGATTTGGGTGCATGAGGCTGCCACGCGTCTCACCAGACGACCCAAAAATCGACTTCCCTACAGTGGAGAAGATGGTTGAACGCGCCATGAAGGCTGGATGCAACTATTTCGACACGGCGTATATGTACCATGGCGGCGAAAGCGAAAAATGCATGGGACGCGCATTGAAGAAGTACCCCAGGGATTCTTTCTACCTGACGGACAAGATGCCAGTCTGGTTCGCTAAAAGCGCGGCGGACGTGGAGCGCATATTCAAAGAGCAGCTGCAGCGCTGCCAGGTGGACTACTTTGACTTCTACCTGGTGCATTCCCTTAACGCCGCCAATTGGCGGCAGGCGAAGAAGTTCAAGGCATACGAGTTTCTGTCGAAGATGAAGAAGGAAGGCAAGATACGGCGCCTGGGCTTCTCATTCCACGACACGCCCGAGGTATTAAAGGAAATCATACATAGCCATCAGTGGGATTTCGCGCAAATACAGCTGAACTATCTGGACTGGGAACTGTACCGCTCCAAGGAGCAGTATGAAATTGCCACCGAGGCGGGTGTGCCGCTGGTGATCATGGAGCCATTGAGGGGCGGTGCGCTTGCAACGCTTTCGCCAGACGCCACCGCCATCCTGAAGCAGGCCGCGCCAGACGCCAGCGCGGCGTCATGGGCGTTCAGGTACGTGGCAAGCCTGCCAAATGTGCTGTGCGTACTGTCTGGCATGTCATTGCCAGAGCATCTTGAGGACAATATAAAGACATTCTCGCCTTTGAAGCCATTGACCGATGTGGAGCGGGACACGCTGAACGCGGCACTGCTGGCATACAGGAAAAAGCTGACTGTGCCCTGCACGGCCTGCCGCTACTGCATGCCATGCCCCGTGGGCGTGGAAATACCCAGGATATTCGGCATCTACAACCAGTACAAGGTTTCAGGCAACAAATGGCAGTTCAACAGCCACTACAATGGCATTCCAGAGGATTCCCGCGCTGACAGCTGCGTAAACTGCGGGCGCTGCATGAAGCACTGCCCCCAGAAAATCAAGATTCCAGACATGCTGAAGCAAATCGCCAAGGAAGTCAAATAGCGGCTGACGCGGGCAAGAATGCCCGCGCACAGGACAGG
>JAFZZD010000477.1 GCA_017615955.1 Victivallales bacterium | reverse complement strand
TGAGAATGAAATTGTTTTTAGCTGTTTTGTTTATGTCAGTTGTTGTTTGCGCGGAGAGTATTTCCTGGAAGGCCTATTTCTACAATGAGGCCAATGACCGCAACTTTGCGGTTTACCAGCCCGAGAATGGCATGATTTCATTGCCTGACGGCAAGGTGGTCCGTGGCAGCGAGTGCAAGTTCAAGGGCGATGCGCTGGACCTTGATGCGATTGCGCCTGAAGGCACCAACAGGGCCGTGCTGGAAGGCACTTTCAAATGCGACAAGGCACGATCCACGTGGCTGGGCATTGGATGCAAGGTGTTCTCCGTGGATTTGAACGGCAGCATCATCTATGAGTTCCTCAAGAAGGGACTGGGAAACGACTATGAGCCAGTCACAAGCAATGACCACATCTTCCCCGCCAAGTTCGCAAAGGGCGGGAACCGCATAGTTATCCAGACATATAGGACAAACTGGATGCTGGATTTCTGCTACGGCGTGGAGCAGCGGGCGAAGTGGAGGCTTTGCTTCAAGGAGCAGGTGGACTACAAGCCAGCCAAGGCGAAATTGGCGCATCCGCCGCTGTTCAGCCGTCCCGAAAATGGCGGGATAATGGTCACGTTCATCACGGAAAGCTCCATGCCGGCGGGCATTGATTACCGCAAAATCGGGGACAAGGAGTGGACCAGGGCCTGGGATCTGGCGGGTAATGTGGTGCTGCGCGAGACCTCGCGTGTGCACAGGATACAGCTGGAGGAACTTCAGCCTGAAACTGACTATGAATACCGCATTGTCATGCTGGAGCCGCCTGCGGGCCTTGATGGTGCCAGGAGGGCACTTTGGTTCAAACGCAACTACAAGGAGGTCTATTCGCCTGTGAAGGTCTATAGGAACGGAGACCGCAAGGACTTCAGTTTTATCCTTTTTGGGGACACGCAGCTTTCATTGTCCAATGGGTGCAAGACCGTCGCACAGCGTGAGGCGATCCTCAATGGAATGCGCACCACTCCCCAGTACAAGAATGCCGACTTCATCGTGCATGTGGGAGATGTGACCAGCTATAGCCACAATATAGAGAAGGAGATGTTCACGGATTTCTTTGATGGCTTTGCCTCCAAGGGCAAGGAACCTGATCGGGCCTGGATTTACCTGCGCGGAAACCATGAGACCAATGGCCTGGGCTCCGAGGAATGGTTCGATTTCTTCGCCCCTGAAGGCAAAGGCGACTTCTACTCGTTTATGCGTGGAAATGTGCTTTTCATTGTGCTGGACTGCGGCGACTTCCCAGAGGAGCCAACCTGCTGCGAGAATGGCCCGCTTATCTTCAGAAAGGAATTGATGCGCAGGCAGGAGAAATGGCTGCTGGCACTCAAGGATACACCAGAATACCGCAATGCCAGGTTCCGCGTAATTCTTTGCCATACGGAGCCTATGCTGCAACAGGATTCAATATCAAAGGACATTCTGCGCATAACGCGCCCGCTTCTTGACGAAGGCAAGATACAACTCTGGCTCGCTGGGCATGTGCATTATTATTGGCGCATGAACAAGGGCAGCAGCAAATTGCTTACTATGTTCAATTGGAAGAAAAAGCCCGCAATGCCCAAATCTCCTGTGACATTCGTCACCGTTGATGGACCTAAGTCAAGCTCCAAGAAACCCGATCTGAGCTATCTTCATGTGAAGGCCAATGATGACTGCCTGTCAATTGAGGCATACGATGAAAATGGCGTCCAGCTGGATGCCTTCAAGGTCAACCAGGACGGTGATGTCTTTGACGAAAAAAGCAACCCCGCAATGAAGCAAATCCAGTTCTGATCCCCACAACGCAGAGGCGCAAATGCTTAACGCAGAGGCGCGGATATTTAACGCAGAGGCGCAGAGCTTAACGCAAAGGCGCGGATATTTAACGCAGAGGCGCAGAGGCGCAGAGGCGCAGAGGTTTTTATAGGAAGAGGTTGGGGCAAAGGGACTAAAGAGACGAACTGAAAATCTACCTTCTTTGTGGAATAAATTGTTTAGGAAACTTGAAATAGTTCATAGACTTTCCTATAAAAAACTGCAACATACTTGAATCTTCAGAAATGAGCTGTTTTTTTTCGCCGTGTGCGCTACCTTGTGGGTGGTGGGTGGG
>JAFZZD010000476.1 GCA_017615955.1 Victivallales bacterium | reverse complement strand
GCTGGACATGGGGGACTTCAAACCATACCAGGAATTCGGCAAGGAGAGAAAGCCGAAGAAGGACGATGTCTATGTGGATGCGGAGACAGGCGAACGGCTGGGGCCAGAACTGATCATTGACGGCGACATGGAGGCACCTGACCTGGATGTGTGGCTGAATTGTTATGAACCCAAGGTGAAGGAGAAGTCGAGGAACGTGTTCCATTCAGGGAAGCAGTCATTGCACATAGTTTCTGATTCACCAGGAGACGGTGTGCTGCAGATCATACGTCCTGTCGCATTGAGCGAGCTTTTCTACAAGCCCTTGCCGAAGATGAAGGTGGGGGCCACCTACCGTGTGCAGCTGTGGGTGAAAAATGTGGCAAAGGACGGCTACAATGACCTGCGACTTTCGACGACTGGGCTGAAGCATCCATTGAAGACAGAGGATGGGGAATGGCATTTCGTCAGGCAATACGTTAAGTATGTGAATCCCATCTCCACGGATTTCATCTGCATTGGATACGGCAGTGACAAATCCGATGTTTATGTGGATGACGTATCGGTGCGCGAGGTTCTTAAGTAAGCGGGGAAAAGTAGTATGAAGGTAATAATTTGTGTTGTTTGCACGTTGTTGTCATGCTTTGCTTTTGGCGTGGAGACAATGACGCTGGTGTCCAATGGCAAGGCATGCTTCAGGGTGGTGGTGCCTGACAAGGCGGATTGGCCCACGAAACTGGCTGGGGAGGACATAGTGCGCTGCGTGAAGGAGGCCACTGGCGCCAGAGCCAAGTTGGTGGCAGAAAGCAAGTTGCCAGAGGAAAAGGAGGATTTGATTAACCTGTATGTCGGTCTTGGCAAATACACGGCTGTCTTCCTGGATGCGATGCCGAATCCATACGGATACCTGATTGACTATCCAGACGCGAAGACAATAATCATTACTGGAAGATTTCTGGTGGAGTTCAACTACAATACCCTGGATGGCGTCACCTATTTTCTGGAAAAGGAGTTGGGCGTGTACAATCTGATGCCTGGCGAGCTGGGTATTGTGATACCAAAACACCAGGGGGATTGGCAAGTAAAGTGCCAGAAGGTGGTCAGGGTGCCATCCTTGTTCGCCCGCAGTTTTTCTGGAGTGCACGGCGCATGCTACACGAAGCAGGAAAAATACAAGCAGACAGATTGCGTAAACTGGTGCAGACGCAGTGGAATGACGGTCTCCCTTGTGTTGAACGTGGTTCATAACGTGGGAAATCTGATTGATCCAGACAAGTACGAGAAGACGCATCCCGAATTCTTCCCGATGATCAATGGCAAGCGCTTTTTCCCGCCCCGGTCGGAATTGCGGGACTGGCGTCTCCGCAATTGGGAGCCATGCTATTCCGCGCCTGGCATTGCAGAGGAGGCCGCCAAGAATGTGATCGAGTTCTTCAGGACGCATCCGAACCATCCCGAATGCTCTTTGTCTGGCAACGATTCTGGCAATATCTGCCAGTGCGAAAGATGTACAAAAATAAATGCGAAACTCAAGCCTGGTCAGGAATCCCAGACCTATTATGAATGGGTGAACAAGGTCGCCAAGATAGTCAAGAAGGAATGCCCGAACCGCTATCTGGGTGTGGACAACTACTGGGCGACACGGGACTTGCCCGAAAATGTGAAATTGGAGGACAATGTGATACTGTCCGTGGCGGAGGACTTCAATTACTACGTGGATCCCAAATACAGGGCGCGTCTGGAGAAGAGGCTGAATGCAATTGACGAGATGGCCTCATGCCTGGCATGGTGGGACTACCAGTTCGAGGGGGACTATATCGTTCCTGCCTATAATGCAAAGCATACGGCAGAGTATCTCAAGCATCTATATAAGAACCATAATCTGCGCTATTACTTCTCTGAACTGCATCCTGGCAGACATTGGAAGAACGCGCCGGAGACATACATGATCACCAAACTGGGCTGGGACATTGACAGGGATGCGGATGAGATTCTTGACGAGTGGTTTAACCTAGCGGTGGGAAAGGAGGCTGCTCCGTATTTGAAGGCATATTTCCAGGTGTGGGATGGCTTCTGGAGAAATGACATACCCAAGACCAGTTGGTTCATAGACCGCGCCGAAAAGGAGATCCCATTCCTTCAGCGCAGAGACGGCGACTACATGGACGCACTGAAGGTGCAGACCATCAGGACCGCCATGGAAAACCTGAACAAGGCGGTTGAACTTGCGCCAGAGGGCAAGGAGCGGATGCGGGCGGAATTCTTCCGTGACTGGTTCGCCGAGGCCAGCGACACCATGTACTTGCCTTACATCAACAGCAAGGCCATTGCCAAGACGGGCGCGAAGTCAAAGGCGAAACTGCTGCACCACTATGGCTTTGACAATGGCACGGAGGAATGGGTGTCCTGGCAGTCCACCAGGCATACCGCCATACTCAGCCACGACAAGACCACTGGCAAGGGCAAGCCTGGCTCATTGAAACTGGACAGGGCGGAATCCATGCCGACGGGAATGACTTATTACCGCCGCCCGCTGGACTTCAAGCTGGAGGCTGGCAAGAACTACAGAATGCGCGTATGGGTGAGGGGGGAGAAGCTCTCGCCAGACGACTGCGCCAGGTTTGACCTGTTCTTCCCCACTGTGCAAGGCTTGGAGCTTGGCAGGGAGCATAATGCAAATGGCACGCTCAATCTGGTGAAGAGGCTTTTGGGAACGGAGCTGAAGGACGGAAAGTGGCATTTGATGGAGCATTACGTCGCAGTTCCAGAGACATGCTGGGAGGGACTGGTCACTGGCGTGAACTGCCAGCTTACGGCATACGCAAGCGAACATGGTATCGTGTGGTTCGATGACTTCACCATCGAGGAACTTTCAGACAAGAACTTTGCCAAGGTGAGGCTGCCTGAATTCCACTATGCGAAGAAAAAAGTCGTTCAGGACAAGTGGCTTGACGAGGAGACCGGCGAGACACTGGGGCCTGAACTGGTGGTGGACGGCAATATGGAGGCTGCTGACAGCAGCGCGTGGAGCATGCATTACAAGCCAGCGGTGTTTGAGAAGACCGGCAGATTTGCTAGAAATGGCAAGCAATGCCTGCATATTGTGTCACAGAATGCAGGTGACGGAGCTGTGCAGATTATTGCTCCATATCGCTGGGACGAACTTTTCAAGGTGCCCTTCAAGCCATTCGAGAAGGACAGGGAATACAGGGTGCAGCTTTGGGTAAAGAACATGAAGCCTGGCACCTGGGAGGAAGTCAGGTTGCCTGGCACCACGCTCAAGGAGCCGCTCAAGACCGAGGACGCCGAGTGGAAGAAGTTCGTGTTCAGGACAAAATGCACAGGCCCCATAGCCACGCCGTATGTCGTCATCGGCTATGGCACGACAACGTCTGACTGCTATGTGGATGACATCTCCATCCGCGAAATCATCAACGCAGAGGCGCAGAAGTGATACAACGCAGAGGCGCGGAGATTTTTAACGCAGAGGCGCAGAGGCGCAGAGACGCAGAGATTTTTAACGCAGAGACGCAGAGACGCAGAGACGCAGAGTTTTTCGTGTTTAGGTTATTTGGGCGGGGCAGTTGATGTGGGCGCCGTGGCGGTGCTCACTCATTTGCCTTGGCGAGAGCAGGCCAAGAGAATTTTTCAGTGTTCACTGTGTACTATCAGCGGTGAACGCAGGATGCCTTGGGCTTGCAGGACGTATTCGTATGAGAAGTGGTTGCCCAGTGTCCTGTAGGAGGCTGGACCTGAGTAGCGCACACGATGGGACAGATGCACGGCTCCGCATCCGTTGATGCGTGTGCAGAACAGCTTCAAGTCCAGTTTGCGCTCGCCTGGCTCCAGTTCGTCTAACTCGAGTGAGTATGGGGCGAAGGCAATGTCGCCGATGTAATTTCCATCCAATGCCACCTCCACCAGTGCGCCTTTGAATGAAGTGAAGTCCGCTTCGCGGCGTGCTTGGCCGATGGACAGTTCGGGTTGCATTTCCGAGAGGCGCGAGGGTAGGCGCAGGCAGTATTTGCCCTTTTGCCGTATGGTGAAGGATGTGTGGTATGTGAGATTGCCGCCGTAGAATGGAAGCCCCTGGATTGCGATGTCGCCCCAGTGCAATGAGGGTGCAAGTGTGTCCAGAACGCAGCGGTCCGCTTCAACAATTACTCCGAATGCGCCCAGGATGTAGATGCGTTCCAGGCAGGTTTCCGTATCGTAGTTGAAAATTACGGAGAGCGTATGCAGTCCTTGCGACAGGGAAGGCAGTTTGCATTTGCGTAGGCATGGATCAATCCAGTATCCATTGTCATTGAATGGGATTGGCGTTCCGTCGAGAAGGATGCTTGCTTTTTGGGGCTGTTCCATTGCCAGTTCAGTGGCTGGAATATTGCTGCGGCATTCGATTGCATAGCGCAATTCCACCTTGCCCAGGTAGCGCGGGGCAGTCTGGTGCACCCAGGGCTGAACGGAACGTGCCTGTCGAAAGGGCAGGCCGAAAAGCATTCTGACCTGGTTGTCAAGCCGCAGTATTTCCTCTGCTGGCTGCCATGGAGCATCGTCTATTCTGCATTCTGGCATGTCCAGCATCAGCGCATTTGGTTCGTCAAGGGTGAATGGCATCTGCCTTCCAGGAACGCGTGTGGCAATCAATGGCTCAAGAAAATCGTTTGCTATGGGGTAGTGGGGCAATGAAATGCCAGTGCTGGCTGGTGCAGGGTACATTCGCAGCAGCAGATGCCCATGGGGATAGAAGTCGAATGGCAGCCTGGTCCAGCCGTCTTTTTGCTCTGCCAGCAGTGGGGTGATTTCGCCGCTAGAAGTATCCATGTTTTCCAGTTGCCACTTGCCTTTGATCAGCACTGTTGAGACGGAGGCGTTTCCAGTGCGGCGCGTGTTTGCGATGAAGAGGATGCGCGAGCCATCTTCGCATTCCCTAAGCTGATATAGCAGGTCCTGGGCTGGTGAGCCGGCCGCGTCTGGAAAGCCGCTAATAGGTGTGCCATCCGTCTTGTGCGCTGCGATTGCAGATGTGCCTTCCGGGCGCAGGAGCACGTTTACTTCGCGCCATGGCTCCAGTTTTTCCAGCAAAGCCTGCCTGTTGAAGTCGCACTTTATACAGGAGGCTGCTAGTTCAGATGCGCGTGTGGAGGGCAGGGCATCGCATATGCTTGCGACTTGCCCGGCGAAAATTACAGTGCCGCCATTATGGCGGAAATCCTCCAGTGCGGCAAGGGTGCTGCTGCGCAATGTTATGCTGGGCGGCACCAGTACGACCTGGTATTGCATGGCTCCCACCCATAGCGATGCGCCCTCGCAATGCACATTCTGTTCGGGAAGAAGTGCCTCGCACAGCAAATCGAAGTCCAGCAATCCCTTCAGCAGCCACTGGAACAGGGCGGCGAAGTCGTCTTCCGCCTGCTGCATTTTGAGGGCGTTCTCTGATTTTGGACCATAGAGCAGCCAGTAGGATTCTATGGGATGTATCACGGCGATGCGGCAGAGTGCCTTGCCCTGGGACAATGCCACGTTGAGCCGCGCAAAATGCTGTGCGATTATGTTGTATTTTTGGTGCCAGGCGGCCTGGGGGCCAATTGGGGATGGATAGTCCCGCTTTGCCTCGCCTGCCATTGACAGCCATGCCAAGTGCGGCACACGCATGTTCACGCCAAGAGCCGCCTGCCAGTCGCCTTGTCCCTTATGACCAGAGAATGGAAAATCCCAGTCGGTGACACCGTCAAGTTCGCTTAGCACTCTTTTCCTGTCGTATTGGCGTGCCGCGCTTTGCGCCTGCTTTGCGGTGGATAGCTCTTCATCATCGCACAAAAGGTCTATGCCTGGCATTTGGAACGACCTGTAGCTGCGCATGGCCTCGCCCACTGCGCGGGTTTGGCTTTCAAGGCGCGGCTCCAGCATGAGGTGGCCAGTGCTGACGATGCCGTTTTCCTGGCACCACTTGCCTATGGTGTCCGCGAATGCCTCTGCAAAACGCTCCGCCACATGCTCATGATAGCGGTATCTGTGTGGCGAGTGCCTGCCTTCTGGCAGGTCCCAGAATATTTCAGGCAACGTGGCGAAGAAGTCGGCATTCCAGCGTTGCATATAGGTTTCAGGGAAGTCATCGGTATATGGAATGGAGATGTTTGCCTTGTCCTGGGCGAATACTGGCATTTGCGGGAACACCATCTGCGGCTCGTCCGTGAATATGGCGGGGATTGTCTTGCCGAACTCATCCTTGAAGCGTGCCTTGTATTTTTCGTGGGTGGCGTCCAGGAAGGCGCGGATTGCCCTGGGATTCAGCGTGTCCACGTATGGCGTGTCATTGAAGCGAGGCAGTGGCTCGTTCAGGACGCGGTAGCACCAGACCTGTGTGAAGCCAGGGCAATCATGGATATCACGGGGGCAGCGGCGGTATTCCAGAAGTTCGCCTTTTTCATTCTGCCTGAACAGGTACGATTGCAGGAACAATTCCGCCTCTGGACGCAGTGTCTCTGGCGTAAAGCGCAGTTCAAGGTAGCGTGCCTGGTATTCCTGATGGCATGTCACCATGCCGCCGGCAGTGCCCGAAGGCCAGCGGTCCTCGTCGTACAGATATGCCAGAATGCCGTTCTTCTTCGCCTCGTCTATGCAGTCCGCCACTCTGTCAAGGAATTCTTTTGAAAGATACGGCGTATTGAGGCCCACTCTGGGGTGCATGAAGAAGCCTCCCATCCCCATTTCCTTGAAAATGCGTATCTGCCTGCGCAACTCCTCTTCATTGAGCTTGCAGTTCCATGACCAGAATGGCGCGTCGCGGTACTCGGCACTTGGATTGGCGAATTGTTTAACCAGCATTTTGAGTCCTTGTTTTAATATGTGGCCATACGAGGGAATACAATGATACATTTTGTTCAGATTGCAATATCGCAGGGAGGCACTTTGCTTTTGGAAATGGGATATTTCCTTTTTCCATACGCCGAGAGCGTCCGTATGGGCGCCGAGGC
>JAFZZD010000475.1 GCA_017615955.1 Victivallales bacterium | reverse complement strand
GGCCTGTCCTCCAGCTTGACTGATTAACCGACGGCTGCACCGCCAGCACAGTACAGGGGCGGCAGAGTCACTTTGCCTCGCACAAAAAAGGGGCAGGCGCGATTGCGTCTGCCCCTAAATGTCATTGGCGCTTATGATTAGTTGTTGGACTTGGAGACGATTGTGCCCTCGTCCCAGACGTTGATGTACTTCTCGTTCTTGTTGACTTCCAAGGCCTTGAGGGACTCAACATGGCCATCCACAAATCCAGTCGTCATTGTGCCTGCGTGTGCGCCGTAGGTTTTGCCGACGTTTGTTACGCTGGCGGTGTTGGCGGCCACTGTGTTGAATCCTGAGAATCTTCCGCGTCCGCCGTCGGCGCGGCTATTGTCGCCGCTGACCTGGACCTGCATCCAGTCCTCACAGAACATGATTGTGCGTGAGACGTTTCGTTTGATGGATGTCTCGTTGCCGATGGCAGTTACGCCAGAGACACCGTGACCGCCGCCCTTGGCGCCGATGAACCAGTTGTAGCTCATGTCGCAGGCGATGATTCCCGCGTGCCAGGAGCCTGGATGTGCAGGGCAGGAGGGGCAAAGCAGCTGCTTTGTATAGGAGCCCACTTTGTCAGCAGCTCCCTTTCTTATTCCCATCTGCGTGTTTTTGCCGAGGCCGAAGGCGTCCTTTAGGATGACGGCCTCCATCCAGTAGTAAGGGTATTCTGGCAGGGAAGAGCTGTAGTAATACGGATTGTCTTCCGTGAGGAACTGTCCGTCGTTATCGTTGGTGTACATTGCCTGCGCCAAAGTCACCTGCTTCATGTTGTTTGAGCAGGAAATCTGGCGGGCCTTTTCGCGGGCCTTGCTGAGGGCTGGCAACAGCATTGCCGCCAGAATGGCGATGATGGCAATGACGACCAGCAACTCAATGAGGGTGAACTGTAGAATTTTCTTCATTTACTTTTTCTCCTGTTTATATTGTTATTATTAAAAGGGCTACTGGTTTGCCTTGGAGACGATTGTGCCCTCGTCCCAGACGTTGATGTACTTGCCATCCTTGTTGACTTCAATGGCCTTGACGGATTCGACGTGGCCGTCCATGAAACCAGTGGTCATGGTTCCAGCGTGTGCGCCGTATGTCTTGCCGACGTTTGTTTTGGTGGCAAGGCTACCATGGTATATGTTGAAGCCGCCCGTCAATGCGTCATCGCCATGTTCGGAATCGCTCCTGCGGTTGTTCTTGCCATCGACCTCCAGCTGCTTCCAGTCCTCGTTGAACATGATTGTCCTGGAGAGGTTGCGCTGGATGGAGGTCTCGTTAGCGATGGTGGTGACGCCTGAGACGCCGTGTGACTTGTCGGCTGCGAAGAAGTTGTAGCAGTAGTCACAGACGGCCTGTCCTGCATGCCAGCAACCAGGATGTCTCGGAGCCGATGGACAGAGAGTCTGTTTGCAGTAGGAGTAAGTGCCTGAATAGCCCTTCCTCAGATTGGCCTTGCTTGATCTTCCAAGGTTCAAGGCGTCCTTTATGGCAAGTGACTCATTCCAGAAAAAGACGTATGCTGGATATTCCGTACTGCCTGCCAGAAGGTAGTAGGTGTTCCGG
>JAFZZD010000474.1 GCA_017615955.1 Victivallales bacterium | reverse complement strand
TACGCCCCTTGCAGAACTACGGCCGGATGGCAGTCCAGCGTCCTGATGCGCGGCCCCTGGCCGCGCAGGACAACCGCGCAGAGCAGCGCTATGGCAAAACAGCGGAATTGCGTTAAATTTAGGGCATTATGAGCAACCTATATTTAATTACAGGCAATGATTTGGCGCAGATACGCAGCGAGGCTGGGAAACTGTTCAGGAATTTTGCTGGCGATAATCCAGACCCGTTTTGCTGCGACACGATCACCGAGGGGGAGGGGGGCGCGACTCCTGAACTTATTTTCAATTTAATACAGGTATTGCAGGAGCCTTCCATGCTTGGTGGGCGGAAGGTGGTATGGCTGAAGCATTTCAGCGCATTTGACGCTGAAGGCGAGAAGTCCAAGGACGGTGTTGGCGCCGCGTTGCGCAATCTGGCGGACTTCTTGAAGCCTGGTCTGCCCGAAGACATGCTTTTAATCATGGATGGTCCTGGCATTGACAAGCGCAGGGGACTTTACAAGAACTGCAACGCAAAAGGGCAGGTGATAGTCCTGGAAAAGCCTGACATGAGCAAGTCCGGCTGGCAGCAGCAGATGCAGGCATGTTTGCAGAAGGCGTTGCAGGACAAAGGTCTCAGGCTGCAGATGCCTGCTCAGCAGTATCTTCTGGACGTGCTGGGCGCCGATACTGCACGCATTGACGCGGAACTGGAAAAGATCATTTGCTATCGTGGCACAACGGAAGGCGAGGCTACCCTTGACGAGGTCAGGCAGGTCTGCACTGGCAAGGGGGAGGAAATGTCCTGGGCACTGTCCGACATGCTGGGCAAACGCAATATCAGGGAGGCTATACGCGTCATTGACACATTGATAACCCAGAATAAGGAAGACGACAATTGCGCCAGAGGAATGCTGTTAAGTTGCGGTGGCTTTTTCAGGCAGGTGATACGCCTGAAGGTGTTCATGGGCGAGCGCAAGTTGCGGAATCCAGTGGCGCTGAAGCAGTATGTCAGCACCATGTCCAGCGATGAAAAGGACAAGGCACAGGACGAAGGCTTTGACTTTGTGTCATTTCATCCATTCCGTGTGCAGAAGATGGCGGAAAGTGCGGAGCGCTACCAGCCAGCCGAGGCGATAGAGGCGATACGAATATTCAGGGATGCGTTGCGCCAGATAACTTCCAGTTCAACCAGTCCCCGGGTGGCCTTGGAGGCTGCTCTGTTCAAGGTGATAGGAGTCTGATGCAGCGTATCAAGACAGAAAATGGTACCTTGGCTGTGCTGGCGGATGTGCATGCCGTGGAGGGCGAGGAGAGCGAACGTGTATTGCGCAATCTGCTGGAGCGGCTGTCTGCCACGGAAGACGATGTTGTGTTTCTTGGCGACATAATGGATCTTTGGATAGGACTGCCAAAGTATGAAGGCAAGTTGCAACGGGATTTTCTGGACTGGTGCCGTCGGGAAAAGGCCAGGCGGAAAATCTACTTTGTGGAGGGAAACCACGAATATTTCGTCGCAAAAAGCCATAAAGATGTTTTTTTTATGGCAAGTGAGGATAATATTGAGATAAATGGTGTATATTTCGCTCATGGTCATAAAATACAGGGAAGTCCATTTGGCTTCAATAGGATTTTCTGCGGTTTTGCCAAAAGTGGATTTGCCTGTTTCATTATGAGAATAATGCCATTTGGCGTCAGGTTTGCGCGATGGCTGAAGGGGCTGTTGGGGAGTGGGCACAAGTGCACATACGTGCCTCGAGCCGCGATAGAAAAATGGCTTCTGAAGCAGAAGGCAATGACTTGTGTGCTTGGGCATTTTCATGAGGCGACGGAAATTTGCATTGAACAAAGAAAGGCAATTCTTCTGCCAATGACAAAAGAAAAAGATGAAGTTTCAGAGGATAAAAGATCTTGAAAAACTATATATAACAATAAAAGCGAACAATAGTATGTCAGATAATATACCAAATGAAAAGAAGTTGCCGGTGGCGGTAGTCAAGAAACGCCCGCCCTTGTTGGTTCCATTGATAACGTCCCTTGGTGTGCCAGTCATGCCAGAGACGGTCATGGGCATAAATGTATCCCAGAAGGACAAGCGCCTGGTGCGCCATGCAGTTAAGAAATGCGACGGCATCATCGGCTTTGTCCTGACGAGGAAGGACAGTTCAGGCGACAAAGAACATCCGAAGCGGACTGCGCTTTACAAGATGGGCACGCTTGCCCGCATAGTCCGTGAAGATGTCATGCCAGATGGCGAATTGCACGTGATGTGCCATGCCGAGCGCAGGATGCATCTTGAAAGAGTGATGAATGTGGACGGCATACTCATGGCCGAGGTCAGCTTCCCGGAAAGTGACTATGGCCAGTCGCCAATGGAGCTTCGCGAGATCACGATGCTTATGTTCGAGGTCATTTCCGCGCTGCACAAGTTGTCGGAGATTCGTCCCATGCCTGATGATTTGAGGAAATTGCTGAGCGGTTCACATGATGGTGCGGAACCTGGTCATCTGGCGGATGTGGCGGCTACCATTGCAATAGCCTCGCCAGACGAGTACCAGGCAATACTTGAGACTTTGAATGTGCGTGAACGTCTGGAGAAGGCGTTGTTCCTGCTGGAGAAGGACCTGGAGGACATGGCATTGAAGGACAGCATCCTCCAGCGTGTCAAAAACAGGATGGACAAGGACCACAGGACCTACGTCCTGCGTGAGCAGCTTCGTGAAATCAAGCAGGAACTGGGCGAGGACATTGGCAGCCGTGAAGACGACTTGGAGAAATACGAGGCGCTCTACCAGGAACTCAAGCCATATCTGAACAGCGAGGCGGACATGCGCATACGTGATGAAATATCGCGCATCAGCGTAATGCAGCCGCAATCCGCCGAATACACCATATCCAAGAACTACCTGGACTGGCTGACTGGCTTGCCATGGGCAAAATGCACGGAGGACCGCTTTGACATAGCGGAGGCGCGCAGGATTCTGGAGCGTGACCACTGCGGGCTGGATGATGTGAAGAAGCGCATACTTGAGTTCATTGCCGTGGCGAAGTTGAAGAACAAGATTGGCGGTTCCATAGTGTGCCTGATTGGCCCTCCTGGCGTTGGAAAGACCTCGCTGGGACGCTCCATCGCGGAGGCATTGGGGCGCAAATTCTTCCGCTTCTCCCTTGGTGGCATGCATGACGAGGCGGAGATCAAGGGGCATCGGCGCACCTACATAGGCGCACAGCCAGGCAAGATGATTTCCGCAATGAAGACCTGCGGCGTCAAGAATCCAGTCATATTGCTGGATGAAATAGACAAATTGGGTGCATCCGCCCATGGCGATCCAGGCGCGGCGTTGCTGGAAGTGCTGGATCCAGAGCAGAATTTCTCATTCAGGGACCACTTCATGGACGTGCCATTCGATTTGTCCGAGGTGTTTTTCATCGCCACCGCGAATGTGAGGGACACTATCCCCCCGCCGTTGCAGGACAGGATGGAGATCATCAACCTGAGCGGCTACATCATGGGCGAGAAGATTGACATTGCAAAGAAGCATCTCATACCCAAGCAGCTCACAAGACATGGCCTTACAAAGAAGAACTTCTCATTGTCTGAAAACACATTGCGCACGATCATACTCAACTACGCAAGGGAATCAGGCGTGAGGCATTTGGAAAAGTGCATCGGCACATGCATGAGACGCGCCGCGATGCGCATAGCGGAAGGCAGTGTTCCGCCTGACAAGCGGATTAGCGTGAAGGTCTCCGAACTTGAGGAATATCTGGGCAAGCCAGAATACTTTGACGACCCGCTGATGAAGGAGAGCCGTCCTGGTGTTGCAATGGGGCTGGCTTGGACTGCTGTTGGCGGCACGACATTGTACATAGAGGTGCTGCCGATGGAGGGCAAGGAGGGCTCGTTCAAAGTGACAGGCCAACTTGGCGACGTGATGAAGGAATCCGTGCAGATTGCATATTCCGTGGTGGAGGCGCATGCGAAGGAGTTCGGCATAAAGAAGGACTTCTTCAAGACCCACAAACTGCATATCCACGTGCCGGCAGGCGCCACTCCCAAGGACGGTCCTTCCGCCGGCATTACGATGGCGACCGCCATAATCTCGGCGGCTACAGGCAGGGCATTGCCCAAATCCTGGGCCATGACTGGCGAACTGACATTGACGTCCAGGGTGCTGCCGGTGGGCGGTATCAAGGAGAAGGTGATTGCTGCTCACCGAGCAGGCGTGCGCTCCGTCATCCTTCCCGCATTGAACGAGAAGGACTACAATGACATACACCAGC
>JAFZZD010000473.1 GCA_017615955.1 Victivallales bacterium | reverse complement strand
GGTCAGCATACTGGCCCGTGCGGGTATCGATGCGGATGATGTCTCCCTGGTTGACGAAGAGCGGAACGGCGATTTCATAGCCGTTCTCGATTTTCGCCGGCTTGGTGACGTTGGTGGCAGTGTCGCCCCTGGCGCCTGGCTCGGTCTCGACAATCTTCTTCTCCACGAAATAGGGAAGAGTGATTTCGATTGGCCTGTCGCGGAAAAGCAGCACGTGGCATTCCATGTTGTCATCCAGGAAATACTTCTGGTCTCCCAGAAGAGCCTCTGACACGCGGATTTCATCGTTGTTGTCATCCATGAAGATGTATGCTTCGCCGTCATCGTAGGAGAAGTAGATGTCCTTTTCCTCCAGGTCGGGCTTGTCGATCTTATCGACTGAACGGAATGTGCGGTCCATTGTTCCGCCAGAAATCATGTTCTTGAGCTTGCAGCGGTAGAGAGCCTGGCCCTTTCCTGGCTTGCAGAAGTCGAATTCTGTGATGAGGTAGGGCTCGCCATCCACTTCAATCTTGAGTCCCTTTTTCAAATCTGATGCTTCATACATCGTAAAAATCTCCCATAAGTGCTTGTTCATTCATTGCCGACACACCCCCTGGCAAATGAGGTGAGCAGCACAACCAATAAAAAACTCCACAATATAACTAGTTCGCCATGAATTACAACTTGAAAAGCAAAGAACATGCCCTTGCATTGAAAAAACTGCAGGAAAAAATCGGCTATACATTCAAGAACGAAGCACTGCTCCTGGAGGCATTGAGGCACACCTCCTACGTGGCGGAATATCCACAGCTGGGCAAAAGCAACCAACGACTGGAATTTCTTGGTGATGCGGTGCTGGAGCTGGTGCTCACAAGCTACATCTTTGACAAATGCCCCGATTCCGATGAGGGCGTCCTCACAAAAATACGCTCATATCTCTCAAATGAAGAGGCAAATACCGACTACACCAGAAAACTGGAACTGGACAAGCTGCTGCTGCTCGGCAAAGGCGAGGACGCCGCCAATGGTCGCAACAAATCATCTCTTCTGGGTGACTTGTTCGAGGCGTTCCTGGGTGCCCTCTACTGCGACGGCGGCTATGAATGCGCTGAGAAGCTGTGCCTCTCACTGCTGCCCAGCTTGGAGGACATACTTGCGCGCTTCCCCAAAGAGGAAAACCCAAAGGGTGCCCTGCAGGAATTCTGCCAGGAGCACAGCCTGGGGCGCCCCACATACGAGCTTCTTTCACGCACAGGCCCCGTGCACAAGCCGCTGTTCTCCGTACGCATTGTACTAGGTAAAAAAGAGATGGGACGCGCCACAGGCAACAGCCTGAAAGGCGTGGAAAAACAACTGGCGGGAGAGGCGCTCAAGTCATTGAAGCAAATCCTCATGGGGCAAAACCAGGAACAGGAACGCAAAGTGGTGGTGGCGCTGGACTTTGACGGCGTCATCTGCGACAGCGCGGGGGAGACTGGCATGTCTGGCTGGAAGGCCGCAAGAAAGATATGGCCCAAGTTGTTCGTGCGCAAGATGCCTTCACCCAAGGCATTGCAGGCATTCCGCCAGGTGCGACCCTTCCTGGAGACTGGCTACCATGCCATACTCCTGACCAAAATGCTGCAGGAAAAGCTGCCCTTCCAGGAATTCCAGCAGAACTGCCAGTTCCATTTCCAGCGCATCATGGACGAGAATGGGCTGGACAAGCAGGAACTCATACGCATCTTTGGTGAAACACGGGACAGCTGGATACAGGAAAACGAGGAGGAATGGCTTGGCGTACATGGCTTCTTCAATGGTATACTGGACGCACTGAACGCCCTGCTTAAATCCAACTGCAAAGCATATATCCTAACCACCAAGCAAGAACGCTTCGTGCTGGCCGCCCTGAAAAGCCGGGGCGTGGACTTCCCCGCAGAAAACATATTCGGCCTTGACCGCAAGAAGAAAAAGGAAGAGCATCTTCTGGACATACTTGCTGAAAAACCATCAGAAGTCCATTTTGTGGAGGACCGGCTGGACACGCTCCGCCGCATCGAGGCAGTCCCAAGCTTGGATTGCGTCAAACTGCACTATGCCACATGGGGATATGGCACAGAGCAGGACAACCTGGACGCAGCCGAGGACAAGCGCCTGACCGTACATACCCTCCAGGACTTCAACCGCTGGCTTAGCAACATCTAATTTTCATAAGAGGCAATTTCAAAACTTCCGCGCCAAGCCGCAAACTCTCGTAGCCGCTGGCTTAGCCAGCGGAGAAGGCATGCTCTGCCAGAAGTTACAATAAAATAGGAGCAATAAAATGACCGTAAGCAACAACTACGAACCTTGGGTTTGGACTGAACTGCTGGCATTCGACAATGCACAGAAGGATGGCGGCGCGGCGGAATATATCAAAGAACTGGGCTTTGCGCCCAAAGGCATCTGCCTCATGACTTCATCACCTGACTTTGCACTCAACCATCCAGGCAAGCTGACTGGGCGCACCCTGCCAGCCGACATCTGCGCCAGGGACGGGCAGCCAGGCAACGAGCGCAGGCAGCGCCAGGAATGGACGGATCTCCAGCTGCGGGACTTGATAGCCGCACTCAAGGCGGCAGGAAGCAAGGTATATTGCTCCATGTTCGACGTATTCCACGAAAACCGCTTTGCAAAGGAATGGGCCTCGGAGCACGAGGAGGCGCGCCTGTGCTGGGCAAGTTACTGGCGCGGGCAGGAACTGAACCCGCTTGCGCAATTGAAGGACGGCACCTTGTTTGAGGACATCTGGATCCCCAAGGTAATCGAAGTTTGCAGGGACTATGGCTTCGATGGTCTGCACGGCCCCGATGGCTGGGGTCCATGGAGTTCAGGCAACATCGTTGACCTGGATTTCTCGGATTCAATGATGCCCCAGTTCCTCGCATTTCACCAGGACTGGAACCTGCCTGAATGCCTGAAATCCCCCATCCCACGCATAGTGACCATGTACGAAGTGAAGAATGCGCACAAGAACGGCACGCCCGAACCAAACGACGGTCTGGAACAACTACGCCAGCGGGCAAAGTGGATTTGCGAAAATCATTTCTTCGAATGGCGGGACTTTCTGGCGCAGCGCTGGGAGCAGTTCTGGCGCAAGATGATCAACGCCCTCCACGCAAATGGATATGAGGGCGTAATCAACTCCGCATGGACAAAGGGCTGCTTTGACGCACTCAACGAATATGGCATTGACTACCGCAAGATTGCGGCATTGGGCGTGGACGCAATGGTGGTGGAGACCGTGGCGCTTGGCATGTCCATGATGCGTCCTGAAATCACATACATGCACGATGGCCTGCCCATGGCAATGGCAGAAATCAAAGCAGCAGCCCCGCAGCTCAAACTGATCATGCTCCACGGCATTAAGGACGTGGTGGAATTCTGGGACAACCTGCGGCAGGCGCCTTCCGCATACGAGCGGGAACTTTACAAGCTGAGCAGCCTGTTCCTGCATACGGAAAAAGGCTTGCAACGCGCGTCATCTGGCTTGCTGGCATGCCTGGCGGACGGCATCTCCAAGAGCGAATGGGACTATATGACAGAACGCTGGAACGCGGCATTCGACGGTGCGCCCCAGCAGGCGGGCATGTCAGTGCTGTACTTTGACGAACAGGCATACGCCTCATCCGCCCAGGACTATCGCAAAGACGGCTTCCTGCCTGCGCTTGACCAGGCGGTCACGCTTATGGAGAACAAGGTGCCGCTCCAGACATACGTGCGCTGGGAACAGGCCGCATCAGAGCCTGGCATATTGATTGTGCCTGGAGCGCATCTTGCGGAGCAGTCAAAACTGGCCACCCTACTGGCGCAGCGGCAGGCACCCACCGTGCTTATCGGGCGCAACGAAGCACTTGCCCAATACAAGGGCATGACATTCACAGACGGCAGCATTTCAATTGTCATAGCCAATGCTGGTCTTGAAGGCAGCACCCAGTTCCCGCAGCCGATTCACGCACGCCCTGCCCCTGGATATGAATTTGTCTCATTCTATGACAGGCGCTACAGAAAGGAAATCGCCCCCGAATTGTGGAAGGCTGCGGCGGACAAGATACTGGAACTCTCCAGGAAATATATGCCGTATATCTCATTCTCCAACATGCCATGCTCCATCCTGGTGCGCAAGTTCAGCGACAAGGAATACGAAGTGGCCGTGGAGGCACGCGCCGTATGGGGGCGTGCACAGGCAATTGTCACAATGCCAGGCAAAATAGCATCCACCCGCATCACAAGCCCATTCCCGCCGAGAGTCATGTCCTGCGAGGAGAACTGCTTCAAAATACCAGTCCCCACCAGAGGCGTCACATCTGTGCATGTGACACTACAATAATCCAACAACACGGTGCTTTTAACGCAGAGGCGCAGAGACGCAGAGATTTTTAACGCAGAGGCGCAGAGGCGCAGAGATTTTTAAGTCTTTTTCTACAGGCTGACACATCAGAAAAACGAGCCTGTCAATTGAAAAAACTTAAAAATCTCTGCGTCT
>JAFZZD010000472.1 GCA_017615955.1 Victivallales bacterium | reverse complement strand
GTATCTTTTCCAGCTTGAATGTGTTCAAAACTGGCACACTCAAGTACAAGTCATAGCTGGCCAACAGTCGCTTGTAGTCCAACACCAGTTCATCGTTCTTAGGCGCGATTTCAATGTACCGCTGGATCAAAGTGCGGTATTTCACCAGGTCTGGCAGAGCCAGGACTATGTCCTGCCGCAACTTTGTCACCTCGTCCTCCAATGCCTTCTTCTGATTCGCCTTCTCCTGGGTGGCCCTTTCCCAAGCCTGGAGTTTTTCCGCCCATTCAGCGAATGAGGTCTTGTCATATTCTCCTGCATTGGCAAGGTACTGGAGAGCCTCCTCCTTGCGCCCGCTCAACTCCGCGATCTTCGCCAATTCATCCTCCAGGTTGACAAAGGGATGTGCCTTTGCCTCCTTCATGGCAGCCTGCACGGACGCCACCCACTGCACAACCACGGACGATGCATCATGTATGCGCTTGTCATTCCATTCCTGGTATGACTGCTTCCAGTTCTTGATGCGGTTCGCCTTGCTGTTGTCCTTCAGTTCACTGGCTATGTTCAGTCCATTGCCCAGCAATTCAGTCACCCTGGCTGGATTTGCGGAACTGAAGCCCCTGCGCCTTATGCTTTCCAATTCATCCAGCACTTCCTTGTAGTTGGCCGCCAGTTCCTCCTTGTGCCTGATTTCATCCTGTGCCTTGCGTTTGAAGTCAAGTATTTCAGGCGAAGCGGCGAAAGCGGCGTCCTGGGTGCCCAGCATGGATATGTAATCCAGCACCTTGTTGTATTCCTCCTTTGAATACAGTTCCTGCACATGAGCCAAGGTGGCATTGTGCCTGTTGCGGCGGGCTGTGACAAGATACAAAGTGATGCCAGCCGCCAGAAGCAAGACTACAATGCTGGCGATGCTCATGGTGATTATGCGTTTGCGACGCTCCTTGGCTGCCTTCTTCTCGGCAAGCGTCTCCTCGACTTGCCTTCTCAATACATCCGACACCGGGATCTGCCAGGACAAGACGTGCTCCCAGGCATGCCTCAACGTGATTTCATCCAATGTCCCTGCATTGAGGTTGTTCTGGAATGCCTCCACTTCCTTGAGGAATGCCGCCTTTTTCTCGTTGCGCCTTGCCTGCAAGTCCAGCATCTCCCTGGCAGCCGCCAGCACTGCATTCCAGGCGCCCGGCACATCTATGAACGCCTCGTCCTCGGACAGTTTCTTCGCGCTTTCCAGCAATGCCTCCGTACTGGTCACATCTTCCTCGCTGGTGCTGAACTGTAATTTCCGCATCAGATTGCTGGCCTCCATGTTCAAGTCGGAGGCACGTTCTGACAGCAGGGCTGTCTTCAACTTGCGCATAATATCGGCTGGAGGCTCGGTGGCACGCTGGGGATTGGTGAATTCAGCATACATCCTGCGGAGTTCCCGTATGTCCAGTTTCTGCAATGCCAATTCAGTGCGCCGCACCTGCTCCGGCATGAGTTCTTCTTCCAATGGCTTCAGATTCACAGCCCAGCTGGGATTGGTGGGATCCTTTTCGCGAATCTTCCGCAGAAGCTGCACGCTCAATTCATGGTCGCCCACATACACGCTACGACGGTATTCACGCATAAGCGGTGCCAGTCCTTCTTCTGTAGTCACGGCTTCCTTGAGGCGTTTGCAGGCCTCCTTGTCAATCTGGGGTGGAACGCTCAATTCCAGGTCTATGCATAGGTTATACCATTTCTCAACGCCTTCGAAATTCAGCATGTCAATGTACTCCAGCAAGTTGGGTTCATTGCCCGCCTCGTTCACAGCTTCGGAACGCATGCCCTTGCCGAGATAATCCATGCACCTGCCAAGGCGCTCCTGCACGGTTTCGCACATTATGGTGTACTGGGAGGCCAGGTCCTCCAGGCTGTCATTGCGCTCAATCTGCGCGGAAGCAAGCCTCTGCTGTATCTGCTGTATGATCTGCTGTTCCTGTGTCATGTCCGCCCCTTAGAATCTCTTGCGTGGTTTCAAAGTAAGCATATTTATGTTTCTGCTGTCGGAATTGACAGTTATGGCACTGCCTGTGTTCTTCTGCACAGGCACGACAATTTTCTTTTCAGGGAGATGCCCAGTCCTGGCATATTCGGCCAGGACGCCAGTGGGCGTCTTCAACTCGGCGCCAGTCAAATCCAATATCTTCGCCTTGGGATTGCGTTTGGCGTCCCTGTACGCATCCGAATCAGGCAGGCAGCAGCGCCAGCAGCATGTGGAACCAGCTGGCAGAGTGCTGAAATAGGTGTTGAATGTTACTTTCCAGCGCTGGTATTCCGGCAAGAGTGCCAGGGATTCCGCAATCAACGGAAGCAATTCCATGCCAGGCAGGAACAGTATGATCACAATGCCCTCCGGATTGCCGAGGAACATGTCAGGCAGGATGGCCGCGTTTCCTGCGTCGCCTGTCAATTCAGCCCAGTTCTGGGCAGGCGCGGGCGTGGCATTGCCCTGTGGTATGTCCTTCTGCACTTCCAGCAGATGGGGTGCATCGTCCCACTCGTCCAGCAAAAAGTCAGGCTGCTGGCAGAGCCAGGCGGGACCTGCAGCCGCCCTTTCCTTGGACTGGCATATCACATGGTGAGCCAACTTGTTGCTGCGCCCTGTGTGGTCCGGATGCGTTGCACCAATGCGGGAGATAATGCTGGTGCTACGTCCAAGAATGCTGCTGTACAGATGGCTCCAGGCAACTGGCTCCTGCATTTCAGAGATGTTGTCTATCGATGAACGCAAGCCCTTGTATGCGCTCAACGCCTCCAGCAATTGGATATACTGTGGCGGCATTCCCCGCGTATGCGCCACAGTGCAGAAGCCGCGTGTGCCTGGGCGGAGACCCTTTTCTGCTGAAGTATAGACCAGTTCGTATGCCATGGTCTTCTATTGTGCGTTATCGCCTGGCACCGTGAACCAGATATCCGTGCCTGGACACTGCAACTGGCAGCCCGCGAATGAATGTGGCACCTGCAATGGCTTGCGGCGGCCAGGGATTTCGACAAAGAATATGTCGCCAGACAGGCGGCACTTCACATCAGGATAATTTTCATGCTCCTCGGGCGCGGCTGCCTTTATGAAGCCATGCTGGCACAGGAAGTACAGCATTGGAACGGTAGCCCAGAATGGCTCTATGTCCCTGGGATGTATTCCCAGAAGCCCTGTCTCCTCATCAAGTTCGGGGCTGTGGCCCAAGGCGCTGTTGGGCAGGTAAAGCACCTCGCCCGCAAAAGTCTCCGCAGTGGAGACGATCTCTGGGCAAAGCTCGTCCAGCAGCATGCGCAATTCAAAGGACACGTTTTTCAGCAGCGGCACATCCAGAGCGCAGGTGTTGAGTTCGCCGTCCCACTTCCAGGGTTCCTCTGGCAAATCATGGTTCAACAGCGACCGCCATGTGTCATACTTGGAAAGCACCACTACCAGTGTCTTCCTGGACTTCTGCCCGGAGCGCATTCCAGAGTACTTCTTGATGCGGTTGATCATCTCCGTAAGGATGATTTCCTGGCGCTGAACACGTGCGGCGGCGGACAGCTGCGGATCGTCCACCCCCTTGATTCTACGGCGGAAACGCACGTCCTTGGTGGGGTCGAACAGGAAGAATATGGTGTCCGAATGCAGCAGATGCTGCGTGGTTGGGTTCTCCACGGAATCCATACCGGGTTCAAAATGCTCGCCTGCATTGTCATACAGCACCAATGTGCGGGACAAGGTGTCTTTGACCTTCTCGTACATGGGGTGGTGTTCCGCAGGCGCCACGGTGAAAAGGAACGGGCTTGGCAGGTTGATCAGCATATTGTCCAGCAGCACCTGGTTGTACAGTTCGCCCTGGAGTTCGGTCTTGCGCAGTGCCACCAGCGAATCCTGGTCGGAGGCAAGGAACACAGTTTCCTCGAATTCATTGAGGATCTGGTTGTTCACCGCATCTGTATCGGTGAAGGAAATTGCAAAGTCCCTGGACAATGTGTTGCGCAGGTTCCAGGTCATGCTGGTCAGAAAATAGGACTTGCCACTGGCTGTCGCACCAACTATGGACAGGAACAGCGGCGGCATCTCGGCGGCTGCCTGTGGTATCCTCAAATGGCAATGTGGGCATGCCATGTCAGGGCAGCTCATTCCCGCCGCGTCTATTGCATTGCCTTCAGGCGTGAAGCGGGAAGGCAGAAAACGCTGCGCGGCATCCGCACCCAGAACTGGATCGCCCATAAGGCTCTGGTGCCTGGCGATGAACAGGAATTCGCTGACGTCGAAACTATGCCAGCAGTGCGGGCAGATTATGCCGCGATGCGCCGAATTGGCATTGCCCCTGGTGAATGTGGCCGACCGATTGACAGGCGAAGCAGCCAACTCCTCCAGTTCCTTGTTGTGCAAATCTTCTGGTGTCTCCTTTTTCTCCTGCTTTGGCGGGACTGCCTGCCCCTGCAATGGCGGCAGCACGTCCAGTTCCTCTTCATTCAATGCGAAATCCACGTAAATGCGCCCCATGACAATGCGCTGCGGATGGTCTATGACCACGCTCTGCACTTTCTGCCCGTCACGGAACATGCCGTTGGTGCTGAACTGGTCCTCCAGATGTATGTAGCCGCCTTCCTCGTCCCTGGTCAGCATAGCATGAAGACTGGATACAGATGCGTCTGCCAGCGTAATGTCATTGCTGTTCTGGCGCCCTATCCTGCAAGGGAACATCTCTATGCGCTTCTCCAAAACGCCATCGGGCATATAAGCCCTCATATAACACACTTGAGCCTCATTTTTTGACATTGCCAGCACCACCTCTTATATCAATAACCAATTATTTAATTAATGTGGGCAATATAACAAGCCAATCAATATTTGCAAAGGAAAAATCAACAAGTAGCAATTCAGCTATTCATCGTATAGGTAATCGGTCATTCCCCTTTTGTGTTTCCATACGCCGATGGCTTCAATGTGGGCGCCAAAGCGGCGCCCATTCAGGTTGGACACCCTGCCGGGCAAAGCACCGGGTAACCCCGCACAGCACTGTGCGGGGATTTCTTATTGTTCATTGCTGTTCATTTGATGGGCAAGGCCAGTCGCCAGTTTCATTATCTCCTGTTCGTTGATGGAAGCTCCAGTGAGTTCGCCAGCAATTATGCCATGGAACATAACCAGCGTCCGCTGGCAGACACGGCTTATTTCACGTCCCTCGCCAGACAGCACTATGACCGCCACGCCTGATTGCGCGACGCTCTCAATTATGTCATAGATTTCCTGTTTTGCGCCAATGTCCACGCCCTGGGTTGGATTGTCCAATATCAGCAGGCGGGGGCTTGTGCCCAGCCAGCGGGCGAGGACAACCTTCTGCTGATTGCCGCCGGACAGTGTGCCTATGGTGTCGTCCTCGTTGCCGTATTTGATGTGCAGTTCATTTGCCTTTTTGGCAAAGTCCCTGCGCTGAACATTCTTCCGCAACAGGCCAAGTCTGGCATATCTGCCCAAAGTGGCGAGGGTTGCATTGTCCCTCACGCTCAAATCTGGAATGATGGCATTTTCCTTGCGGTTGCTGGGCACATACGCGATGCCGTGCTTCATTGCCTCGCCTGCATTTCTGGCATGGTATTCCCTGCCATCAAGCAATATCTGCCCCTCATAGTCTGTAATGTCACCGAATATGCAGCGGAAAAGTTCACTATGCCCTGCCCCCAGCAAGCCAGTGACGCCAAGTATCTCGCCTTCCTTCACATCGAATGACACGTCCAGGAAGTCACGCCCACGGGTCAAATTGCGCACTTGAAGCAATGTCTTTCCTTGGCATTCGCCACCTGCCCTGCCCTTCAATTCCAGTTTGCGTCCTACTATCAATTCAGCCAAGGTCTCCGTCTCCACCTCGGCCATAATGCCTTCCGCCACCTTGTTGCCATTGCGCAATACAACATAGTCGGTGCATAGCGCCTTGACTTCGTTCAGCTTGTGGGATATGAAAATCACCCCCACCCCCTGACTGCCAAGCCTGCGCACCAGCTTGAAAAGGAAGTCGATTTCATGCTCTGCCAGCGACGTGGTTGGTTCATCCATTATGAGGAGCTTTGCCTCGCACAGCAATGCCCTGCATATCTCCACAATCTGCTTGTGTGAAGCGCCCAAGTCCCGCATGAAACATTGCTCGTCTATGTCAATGCCCAGCGAGACAAGCATTTCATGCGCCCTGCCCTGCATTTCCTTGCGCTTCAGAAAGCCCAGTCCATTGCGTTCCTCCCTGCCAAGGAACATGTTCTCGTATGCGCGCAGGTCATTGACTGGATTCAATTCCTGGTGAATGAACGCAATGCCGCGGCCAATAGCCTCGCTGGGGGAATGGAAGCATGCAGTCTCCCCGTCAATTACAACGCGGCCCTCGTCCGGCGGGAACAGCCCGCCCAGTATGTTCATCAATGTGGACTTGCCCGCCCCGTTCTCCCCCAGAAGAGCCAATATCTGCCCGCCTTCCACGGAGAAGCCCACATCATGCAGCACCTCCGTGCCACCGAAAGACTTGCTTATGTGCTCAAAAATGACCTTCATATACTATATAGTGGACTGTGAACTGTGGACTGTGGACTGTGGACTG
>JAFZZD010000471.1 GCA_017615955.1 Victivallales bacterium | reverse complement strand
TAAATACACAAAAAGACGCCAGCATAATTTTGAACTTTATGCAAGTTTGCTTGGTGATTATTGGAAACAGAGCAGTCAATGTGAGCTTTTGTCCAATTTTGCGTATGCTACTATTGTAAGGAATAGGATTGATGTATATAGGCATTTGGCAAAGTTCAATATAGAATCTCGTCCATTGATATGTGGAAATATAGGCAGACATCCTTTCTGGATTAAAAAATATGGTATCAAGAATCTTGCCAATGCAGATGTTATACATGATTTTGGCTTGTACTTGCCTAATCATGCCAGATTGACTGATATTCAAATCAGATATATTGCTGATGTATTTAGAGAAATTGCAGTGCCAGTGTTTTTTTAACATTATGCTATGTTCACCCAAGAGGGCAGGTAATAATGATGGAACCTACTTTTGTGAGTGCCGAAGCGGTGCTCATTCAGGTTGAACAAGCGACAGGGCAAAGCTCTGGACGTCCCGCGCGGGTTGTCCAACCTGTGCCTTGTCCAATAGGCAAAAACGAACAAGTTGGCCAACTTGACTGATTGCCGCTTCGGCGCTCACATAATTAGTTTTTGCAACAGGTCTATGATTATTGCCTACCCTCATAGTGAACAGAGCGTTTTTCAATTGGCGTTCCTATCCACTACTCTTCAATTTGCGGTAAATGTAGGTGAATGGTATATTATGGCTCTTTTAATTTGGAGTGTTCATTGCCTGGAAAGAGGTAATCATGTGGAATGACAGTTATATAGACATATTGCGCCAGCGGCGTGAGAAGGTGCAGGAGGCTGGCGGACAGAAGCGCAAGGACAAGCAGCACGAGGCTGGGAAGATGACTGCCCGCGAGCGTCTGCTGTGCCTGTTTGACGCCGGCACTTTCCAGGAAGTCAATGACATGGTCTCCACTATGGCCAGGGACTTTGGCATGGAGAGCAAGGCGTATCTTGGCGATGGCGTGATCACAGGCTACGGCAAGATCAATGGTCGCCTTGCATTTGCATCCAGCCAGGACTTCACCATCATAGGCGGCGCATTGGGGGAGGCCCACGCCGCGAAAATATGCCACATAATGGACATAGCCTTGCAGATGAAGGCACCGTTCATCAATCTTAATGACAGCGGAGGCGCCCGCATCGAGGAGGGCATCTGCTCCCTGAACGGATATGCTGGCATATTCAGGCGCAATACGAAGGCGTCCGGCGTGATACCGCAGATTGCCGTCATATTGGGGCCATGCGCTGGCGGCGCCTGCTATTCCCCCGCGATATGCGACTTCATCTTCATGACAAAGGAAAGCTCCAAGATGTTCATCACTGGACCAAATGTGGTGAAGCAGGTTACTGGCGAGACGGTGAGCTTTGATGACCTTGGCGGCGCAGGCATGCATTCCCAGGTCAGCGGCGTCAGCCATTTTGTGTATGACAACGACCAGGCCTGTCTGGAAGGCGTGAGGCATTTGCTGGAGTATCTGCCTCAAAGCTGCGAGGACAAGTCGGCGCCCGTGGCACAATACTACCCGCCACATGCCATTGACTTCACGGAACTGGTGCCTGACAATCAGCGCATGACCTACAATATGCTGTATGTGGTGGAGGCCGTATTGGATGAGGGTTCCATGCTGGAGATACAGAGCGACTTTGCCAAGAATGTAATCATCGCTTTCGGGCGCATGGAAGGGCAGGTGGTAGGTGTTGTGGCGAACCAGCCAAGTTACATGGGCGGCTGCCTGGATGTGAATGCTTCGGACAAGGCGGCGCGCTTTGTCCGTTTCTGCGATTGCTTCGGAATACCGCTGCTGGTGTTTGTGGATGTTCCAGGCTTTCTGCCAGGTGTGAACCAGGAGCGTAGCGGCATCATCAGGCATGGAGCAAAATTGCTGTATGCGTTTTCCGAGGCGACTGTGCCAAAGATCAGCGTGATTTTGCGTAAGGCATTCGGTGGCGCATACATCGCCATGAACAGCATTGGCACGGGAGCGGACATTGTGTATGCATGGCCAATTGCGCAGGTGGCTGTGCTGGGCGCTGAAAGTGCGGTTGACATCATATACAGGCGTGAGATAAGTGCCGCCGAGCAGCCAGGGCAGAAGCGGCAGCAGTTGATAGACGAATACAATGAAAAACTGATGACGCCGTACATAGCGGCCCAGCGTGGCTATGTGAACGAGGTTATCATGCCAGAGGAAACCAGGATGCGGCTTATTCAGGCATTGGATATGCTTAAGAACAAGCGTGCCGCAGGCAACAGGCATGGCAACATTCCATTATGAGCCACAGATTAGCACAGAGCAGCACAGATTATTTTTTTAGATTTGCATTGGTGCTTTGTTTAATCTGCGCAAATCTGTGCAAATCCGTGGACAAGGATAAAATTATGAGCGAGACAGAAAAATTTTTCCCAGGCAAGAGGGGCGTTCTGTGCCTGACATTTGATGACAGGAACTTCCAGTATTGGCTGGCTGCGCTGCCCATATTCCGCAAGTATGGGGCGAAGGCCTCATTTTTCATCAAAGGGGAAATCAATGCAGAGGCGCTGAAGGTAATAGCCGCCTTGAAGGCGGACGGGCATACAGTCGGTCTTCATACCATGAACCATGCTGATGCGCCAGTTTACTTTGAGAAGAATGGCGATCAGGCATATCTGGACAATGAGGTGCTGCCACAGTACAATGCGTGCGTTGCGGCTGGATACAAAATCAAGGCCTTTGCCTATCCCAACAACAGGCGCAATGCGGATACGGACCGAGTGCTGTCGGCGTATTTCACCCATTTCCGCGCTGGTTTGGGCATGAAGCGTCCTGAAGGCGTGTCATTGGCGGACTTTGCGCCATTGTACAAGCCAGTCTCTGAACTGCCAGGTCGCAAGGTGATGGGCGGCGCAGGTATTGGCACTTACTACAACACCGTGCTGGAGGACAATCTGGCTGTGCTGCGCAAGGCACATGATGCAGAGCAGGTGGTGGTCTTCTTTTCACATGACATATCCGCAAGGCCAAGCAGAATCGGCATTTCCAATGCTGTGCTGGAGGCGATGTTGAAGACCGCCAATGAACTGGGCATGGCAATAGTCGGTTTAGACGATTTGCCATGATTCAAGATGGAAAAATTAAGTAACATAGCTGTTTTTTTGCAGCATGACGTGGTGCCTTCCTGGCAGATTTCCGACAGGCAGGCGCAGCGGCTGCGGGACAGTTTGCCAGGCGTGGCAGTCAATGTCTGCCGCAGCGAGGCTGCATTCCTGGAGGCACTGCCACAGGCTGACTGCACAATGGTGTGGCGTTTCAAGCAGGAGTGGTTGGAAAGGGCATCACGGCTGAAGCTGCTGTCAACGCCAGCTGCTGGCCGTGATTACTTCAAGATAACGCCGCCAGCTGGTCTGCGCATGATGTATGGTCAGTTCCATGGCATTCTCATAAGCGAGACTGTGCTGGGCTTCCTGCTGGGAATGTGCCGCGGAATACTGCCAGCAGTGACGCAACTGGCGAAGGAGGAATGGCCACGCCCGCAACTGGCCGCGGAGATGAGGCCATTGCGGGGCAGCACCGTGACCATATTGGGCTATGGCAACATAGGCAGGCATATTGAGAAGCTGCTGCTGCCGCTGGGCGTGAATGTGATTGGCGTCAGGCACAGGGCAGGGCAGGGATGCGTTGGTTTGGAGGAGCTGGACTCTGTCCTGCCAAAGACGGACCATCTGGTGATTGCCTTGCCTGGCACCGATGAAAACAGGCATTTCGTGGACAAGGCGATGCTGGCAAAGCTGCCGAGGCATGCCACAGTGGTGAACATCGGCCGCGGAATGGTGCTGGACCAGGAGGCACTGGTGGATGCATTGGAGCAGGGCAAGCTGTCGGCTGCGTGCCTGGACGTGTTTGAGGAGGAACCACTGCCAATGGAGACACGACTGCGATGCTGCCAGCGATTGTGGCGGATGCCCCATGCCTCCGCCATTTCACCCGATTATCTGGATTTGTACATAGATGACTTTTTAAGACAATTGTGAGATACAGCTTATGATTTACGCAAAGGGAAATGAAACCAGCGCCTGCATTAAGGAGGAAGGAAATGCCAAGTTGGTGCTGGATGGCAAGGAGTATGACATACCTGTGCTGGTGGGCAGCCAGGGCGAGCGCGGTCTTGACATGCGCACGCTGAGGCAGGATACCGGTGTGATTTCGTATGACCCTGGCTATGCCAACACGGGCGCTTGCGAGAGCAACATCACGTTCATAGATGGCGAGAAGGGCGTATTGTGGCATCGTGGATATTCCATTGAGGATTTGGCGGAGCATTGCTCATTCCTAGATGTGGCGTATCTGCTGGTGCATGGCTTCCTGCCTAGCCGCGAAGAGCGCAAGAACTTCAGTCAGCTGATGAACACGCATTCCATGCTGCATGAGGACATGTGCCACTTCTTCAGCCTGTTTCCTGAACATGCGCATCCCATGGCCATGCTGTCGGCCATGGTGGTGTCGCTGTCCACATTCTATCCTGAAATGACCTCCAACCCCAATGAGGCAATCGATATCACGGTCACCAGGCTGCTGTCCAAGGTGCGTACAATCGCGGCATTCGCATACAAGAAGATGAAGGGGCATCCAATCGTGTATCCCCGCCCTGATTTGAAGTATTGCGACAATCTGCTGAACATGATGTTCTACACGCCTGTGAATGGCTATGAGCCAGACCCCTTTGTGGCGAAGCAGCTGAACAAGCTGCTGGTGCTGCATGCGGACCACGGCCAGAACTGCTCCACCTCTGTTGTTAAGGCGGTTGGTTCTTCGGACGCAAATCTGTATGCGTCCATTTCCGCTGGTGTCAGCGCCCTGTGGGGCACCAAGCACGGCGGCGCCAATCAGAAGGTGATTGAGATGCTGCAGAGAATGCACGATGATCCCTCGCTCACTGTGGAGAGGGTGATTGAGAAGGCCAAGGACAAAGATGATCCTTTCAGGCTGATGGGCTTCGGACACAGGATCTACAAGTCCTACGACCCGCGCGCCAAGATAGCCAGGCGCGTGTGCATCAGCTTGCAGGAACACTTGAACGTGCGTGATCCTTTGTATGACATCGCGGCGAAACTGGAGGAGGCGGCCATGAACGATCCGTATTTCCAGCAGCGCAATCTGTATCCCAATGTGGATTTCTATACTGGCCTGTCATATCATGCAATGGGCATTCCCGTGAACATGTTCACAGTCATGTTCGCAATCGGGCGTCTTCCTGGCTGGATTGCGCAGTATCTGGAAATGCACGATGGCGCGGACAACCGCATTGTGCGCCCACGCCAGATCTATGTTGGCCCGCCAAAGCGCCAGCTGCCGCAGGAATGGATTGACGTGGTGAGCGGAACCACAAACTAACTGTGGACAGTGGACAGTTGGGTGTCCACAGCGAAAGCTGCGGATAGAGCTTTGCATTCTAAACGCGGGCAAAAATGCCCGCGCACAGAACTGTCCACTGTTGGTATAATTATGATAGAGCATTGGCTAGACGGGGTATTTGAGGAGGCAGGGCTGCCTGTTTCAGGCAGTCCCAACCGCTTTGTCAGGCGCAATGTATTCAAGTCGCTGGATAGTGGCGAATGTTATGTTGTAGAGGGCGTGGACTTGCCCGCCTCGTCAAGGCGCATACGTCAGGCCGAAATGCTGGAGGACCTGTTTGAGGCTGGCAATGAAAAGGTTGTGAGGTGGATGCGCACCAGGGAAGGGCACTTTGGTATATATGACCATGGCCTTTTCTGGCAATGCCGAAAGTATGTGCCTTGCAATGAATTGCCTCGGGACAGTTATGCGCTGGAGGCATGGCGCGGAATTGAGGCGGCGCGTTTTCTAAAGGGCATAATGCAGTATAAATGCCAGGAGCATCCCTTCTATGTGACCGATTATATCCACCGCCTTATGCACGTTCTTGAAAAGGAGCATCCTGCCTTGCATGGTGATTTGGGCGATGTGCTAGCCTCATTGAAGTTGAAGCGCGAGGATGAAGTCGTACTGCCGCTTGTGTTCTCCCATGGGGATTTCCATCCAGGCAACATACTCTGGGGTGACAAGTGCATAAATGCGGTCATCGACTGGGAATTCTGCGGTCCAAAGCCAATCTGCTACGATGCGGCGAACTTGCTGGGTTGCATTGGAGTGGATAATCCAGACTGGCTCTCCGCACCGATGGCAAGTGCTTTCCTAAATGAACTCAAGCTGCCTCCATTTGCTGAAAATATGCTGCTGAAATACATCGTGGCTCTGCGCTTCGCCTGGATGCGTGAATGGTGGCATCTCAAGGACAAGGATATGATAGTCCAGGAACTGGACTTCATGTGGATTGTAATATCTATGCTGGACTAGTGGGCATAGGAAAAATATGCGGCTGCATTATGAAAATGCTATGTTCCCCATTGCCTACCCTCTTGGGGAACATAGCGAATGGAAAAAGTGAGCGGCTGATTTATGGGGCTATACTCACTATGCGAGATAACAGTGTTGCTTTCCATAAAAAGGCTTAAGAATGGCCAAGATGCTCAATGAAAACGGGGACAATCGGTCAAATTTCCGAATTCCAATCGGTCAAATTTCCGAATTCCAATCGGTCAAATTTCCGAATTCCAATCGGTCAAATTTCAGAAATGTGCGTTGCTTTCATTATGTGGTAAAAATCAACTTTCGTAGTATGCCTTTTTTTCGCCGTATGTGATTGGGCAGTCCTTGCCGTAGGAGCGCACACCCTTGGCGTGGACTGGCACGGCTGCCTCGTCTGGCGTTGCACCTGGTCTGCGCCACTGGAAGACTTCGCCTGGCTTCAGCGAGAGGCTGTATGTGTTTTCGCCGATTTTGGGCAGCGTTTTGCCAAAAGCCTTTGCCGTGCTCTGGTCAAAGAACCTGACGGTTCCGTTCCAGGCGTACTTTCCGCACTTGATCTTGAACCAGCGTATGCCCTTCTTGTCCTTTGCGGCGGAAACCTCAAGGCCGCCAACGGCGGCAAGATTGTGGAATGAGCATTTGCCACCCAGCGACGGCAGCGGCACAGGGAACAACTTGAGTTGCCTGCCATGGCTCTGTAGCATGGCTTCCATGACGCCGAAAAGCAGTGCGCCCGCGTTCTGAATCATGCTCATTGCCTCGGCGCGGCCTTGCACGGTGTTCATCTGCCCCAGAAGCGCGTGTGGCTGCGCCTGCGGCACATTGTACTTGCGGCGCTTCTCCGCAATGGACTTGAACACGCCGCCTGGACCTGCGCTGAACATGCCATTGGACTTGATGAAGTCCCTGATCAGCACTGTATGCAGCATGGTTTCAGCATATTCCGCATCTCTCATCTTGACAGCGATGTCGAAAAGCCAGCCGCCAGTCAGGTCGCATGCAACGCCGACCTTGCCCTGGAAGCTCTTTCTGAATGTATGGTCCAGATGCTCGCGCATGGTCTTCAACGCCACATTTGCGATAGGCGAGTCCGCATCGATGTCCTCTGCGGGCATGACATTAGCAAGATAGCTTGGATGGCAGAGCAGGGTGCGCCCCTTTTCGCTGGCTGATGCTATGAATTCGCCGTCTTTTGCAGGATAGTCTGGGAACAAGTCCAGCATTTTCTGCGCCTTCTTGGCTGTGGGACTCATCTGCCCCAGTTCCTTGTTGAAGTCCACCACCGCCTGGAAAAGTTCCTTGAACAAAGCCAGGTCGTTCCCAGTGTTCCAGGCGGGGAACACGCCTTGCTCCGGCGCCCAGGATGGTCCGATCCAAAGGCGTCCGTTCTCTCCCACGTCGCAGTAAAGGAAATAGTATCTTGCGGCAGATTCGAGGATGGGCAGTATTTCATTGCGGAGGCGTTCTGGGTCTGGGTCATACTGATGCCACTTGATGAAATGGTCCGCATAGAAACCGGTGGAGCAGCGCATGGTGCGGTAATGGCCGCGGGACATCTCGCGGCCCTCTGGGCCAGTTGCCTGCGGGAAGCGCAATTCGTCCACGCCAAATGCCTCCTTGGTTTCCTTGCGCATATTTGGGAACCAGGATTCAAGCGTCTTGAACACGCATTGGTGCAGCTCTGGATGGTTGATTGCGAAAAGCGGCCAGGCATACATGGCGAAGTTGATGTTGCCGTGGTAGTCGCCCGACCATGGTGCCGCCGCCTCAGCGTTCCAGAGACCGAACAGACCAGGTGCCACATCGCCGCGGGATGTGCATGCCATCTGGTAGAGATTGCTGTACCAAAGTCCCTCCAACGCGGGATTTTCCAAGGCGATGCCGCTCTTTTTCCAGAATGCCCTCCACCAATTCTGGTTGCGCTTCTGGATTGAGGAGAAGCCTTCCTTCTTTGCCGCAAGCAGTTTTTCCCTTGCCAGGTGAAGCAGGTCGCCCTTGGTGCCTTCCACATCCACAATCAGAGTGTGGAATACATCGTATTTGAGTTTTGGCGGCGGCGTATTGTTGTATGCGTCCTTGCCTGCCTCCATGCTGCTTTGAAGCATGTCCAGCGCGGAGTATTCGTAGTTCAGGGAAACATCCACTGCGGCATGGCCTGGCTCGCAGTTTTTCGCGACCTTGAATGGACGTCCATCAACGGTGAAGGCGGCGATGGCCTTCAGCTCCTCATTGAAGTCGAATATGATGTATGCGATGCCATCCTCGGTCACGCCGTTCTCAAGGATGCGGGCCTCTGGATCCTCCAGCCTGTACAGTTCCACGCGTTGCCTGTATGGGAAGCGGCACAGATAGTGCAGATATGTGTCCTCCACATGTATTGCGGTGATGTCGTCGTCTGGGGATGTGAGTGCGGTCCATTTTGATGCCTTGCTGGCGAGCTCGTAGCTGCCTCGAACCTCGCCTTTTGCAATGTCCATTTCCATGCGCTTGTCAAAGAGGGTGACCGCGTGGGAAAGGCCCCATGCCTCCAGGTTGATGCGCAGGCGTCCGCCTGGCTTGAAGCCTGGGCGTTCCGTGTCATGGAATTCCTTGTTGATTTCCTCCAGCAGCGCATCCGTGCTTTTCTTCATCAGCTGCTTGAACTTGCTTAAAGGCAGTCTCTTTGGACCCACCAGATGCCTTTTCCACAGGTCGAGCCGCGTGAAAGCGTATTCCAGCACAGTGTCCTGCGGTTCGAACAGCAGGCCGCCGTATTGCCCGTTTCCAATGGCAAGGCCATTTGCCCACTGTGTGGGGCTTGTGTGCATGTACAATGTGTGTGAGGCAGCGCGCTTCACTCCGTCAAAAGTGTTCTTTTTCTGCATGGATTCCTGTCTTGTTGATATGATTGCCGAAAATGCTGTGTATTATAATATCTGCCTGATTTTAGGCAATGGCATAAACTAAAATAAGTAGCCTCATATAATATTACTATTTCCGTTATTGATGATTTACAGAAAGTGAGTATGGTATGTCCTGTTATGAAAACGATTATGAAATCGGCATTGTCAAGTTAACTAGAAATAGTTTAATAATGCGGTTATGAATAGAATTCAGGCATTCTTTACTTCAAGAAAAGAGAACGACACAATAAAGTGGAACAATTATTTTGATATCTATGAATTATATTTTAGCAAATTTGTTGATAAGCCCATAAAATTTTTAGAAATAGGAGTCTTTAGAGGTGGCTCGTTGCCCATGTGGAGGGCATATTTTCACAAGGATTCCATAATAGTTGGCATTGACATTGATCCTAAATGTAAGAAATATGAAGATCCGAAACAGAATTGTTTTGTGGAAATTGGCGATCAAGGCGACCCAGCATTTCTTGAAAAAATATCTCAAAAATATGGTGTATTTGATATTATTCTGGATGACGGAAGTCACCATTTTAAGCATCAGATTGCCAGTTTGGAAAAGTTATGGGGAACTCTTGATGTAAATGGTATTTATATGGTTGAAGACGTGCAGACATCCTATTATAAATCTTACCTTGGATGGATAGATTGTCCTTGGACGTTTATTGAGTACTCAAAGAAACTCATTGATGAATTGTACATCTACCATAGGGCGGATAAAAGGCCACGCAACGTAATTTTTGCAAATTCGTTAACTGGCATTTATTTTCATACAGGAATAACTGTTTTTCAAAAGGGACAAAATGGGGAAACTGCATCTCTTGTTAGTGGCGAAAATGACAATGCACAGACAGCAACATTTCTTTCAAATAAAGACTTTGATGAATCATTCATAAGACATGCTTCTGTGTGGCGTATATGTCTTTGGGGCTTAAAAGTCATATTTTATACATTAACTGGAAACAAAGAACGCAGGACCGAATATGTTAG
>JAFZZD010000470.1 GCA_017615955.1 Victivallales bacterium | reverse complement strand
TGCCCTGCCCTCCACAAAGAAAGACAACTTCACAATCTCAGTGCCTGCAACTGGCTTCAATTTCAGACTTGGGCTATGCCCTGAAACTGCAATATTCTCCTTGCCTAGATTGCGACCAGAGGCAGTGTCATAGCAAACCTGCGCATCAACTGTGCCCAGCAAGGGAGCTGCAATTTCCGGATATTCCAGGGACAGGGGTACTTCAACAGCTTCGCCCTGCCCCGCCACTGCCTGCATATTGGCGATTCTTGCACGGGTATCGACACGCTTGGCAGGAACAATGCACTTCGTATCTACACCAATGACCTTGCCATTGTCCAATGCCAGGCAAGTCCCAGTCTGCACAAACTGGAATGCCTTGGCCTTCTTGTCCAGTTTGAGCACGCTGTATTTCAGTTTTGTGGCATAGCCATCTCTGTAGGCAAGTATTTTCGGCAGCCTTTCACCCTTGCGCTGTGCAACAAGCATCTGTACTGTATGTGTCCCTTCCTCAAGCATTACTGGTGGAAATGTCTCCTTCCAGGCGGCAACGGCCTCTCCATCCACAAACAGTGCGGAGCAAACGTCTGGCTCGCTTAACTTGAAGGTGATTTTTCCAGGAGAGGCAACATCGAAAGTCGCGTTCCACATAATGAAAGCAGTGCCGTGGTGATTGGACTTTTCGGAGAAGGTCCAGCCATCGGGGCACAAACCAGGTTCCTCCACAGTTGCATTTTGCTTGCCATAGCCCATGAACAGCAGACGCAATTCAGAGGCGGTGAATGGCCTGGCTGTGAGATTGCGCACTGTGCGAAACACTGCAACCTGCCCCATGCAGACGCAAACCGCAGAAAACACTAGCAAGGCCAAGATCTTTTTCATGTCAAGCCCCCAGGCATAGCAGCACCACGGCGCAGCATCCCAGCACCAGTGCCAGCGCCTTTTTCAAATCCACCTTTTCCTTGAGGAATATGCAGCTCAATGCAAAGGTACCCAGGAAGCTCATCTGGGCGATGGGATTCACAATGCTTGCATTGCCGCACATATTCATTCGCGCCATGAATATGATAATGCCAGTGACAAACACGCCGGAGGTCAGGGAAATCTTCCATTCGCCTGCCGTGGGTGCCCTCAACCTGCGCTCCTGTACCAGCATGATCAAAATGCCGCCTATCGCCCAGAACAATGCTATTACCATTGACACCCCATTCTCGTCCGCCCCATGGCTGAAGCCGTATTTAAAGGACAAAGCCATGCCAGCCCGCAGGACACATGCGATTATAGACAAGACAAAACCAAGCATAGCACTTTTTCCTCCTGAAGACGTTCCCCTTGGTATAAATGCCAATATGGCAAAGAACGCACAGATTATCCCGCATACAAGCATACTGGTCATGGGTTCACCCAGGAGGAAGTGCGCTCCAATCACAAGCAACACCATGTTGAGCCTGAATATGGTGGAGCAGACGCCCGCCGCCTGGTACCGCATCGCCTCAATCACCAGAACATTGGAAATAAGGGACAAGGTGCCTGATATGCATCCCCAGGTCACCGTCATCTGCAAATCACCTGCATGGGGACGCCTGAATATGCTGTATGCAATCACCATCACCCAGCCGACTATGCTGACAAATGCGCCGCAGGACTTGTCCTTGCCGGAAGACTTGTCCACACTGGAAAACAGTTTGAAAAGAAAGTCATTAACAGCTGCACAGGCCAGGCAGCATAACGCATAAACAATCGCCATAATCCTTATTGTCTTGACATTTTTACCGTAATCACCAAATGCGGCAAAACATAAATCCAGGCAGGCATAATTCAAGTCGCAAATTCAGATAACGTAAAGGCGCAGTTATTTAAACGCAGAGGCGCAGTGTTTTAACGCAGAGGCGCAGAGATTTTTATTTTGCTTTTTTT
>JAFZZD010000469.1 GCA_017615955.1 Victivallales bacterium | reverse complement strand
GACAAGGCAAGGCCCCAGACGCCCCGCACGGGTTGGCCAACCTGTGCAGTAATCCAACAGGCGAAAACGAGCAAGTTGTCCAACCTGAGTGAGTGCCGCTTCGGCGCTCACATAATTAGGCTTTGCAACAGCCCCCTGTCGTTCCTGCCAAATGGTTATAACAAAATTTGTAAAAACACTATAATATTATACATATTTTGTAATAATATTCGTTTTCTTGTAAGTCCACTTGTATTGGCTAGAAGCTCATACGCTGCATTTACTGTTCAGCCCTGGCATAGAGTTCGCGCATAAGCAGGCGCCTTACTGTGGAGTTTGGCATGACTTGCGGATTCTCGCGCAGGAAATACTGGTGGTCCTCGTCATTCTGAGTTTTCCAGCAGTTGTAGTACCAGTCCAGGACTTCTCCGACTGCGCCAGAACGGGCTATGCCAGCCGTGCAGTGCACCATCAGGGGCATTGAATCGTCGCAGACGAAGTCCAGGATTGCCTTTGCATCGTCACTTGTAAACTGCCTACCCTTTTCATCCACGATGTCGTCAAATACCATGCATAGCAGGTTCGGCGAAGAAAGGGAATGCTGCGAGAATGGAGGTTCCGTGTCATCGCCGTTGGATGTCTGTATTGATATGACACGGTGTGTATTCAGGATGTTCTTTTCAGCTTGAGTCCCTTTTATCCGCTCGAAATATCTGCGTGGGACAACATTAATCTTCATCGTTTATCCTTCCTTGGTAAAAAAAGTGGCGCATCATCCTGCAAGCGCAGCAGGTTGATGCGCCACATTGAACGCGGGGGATGCCCCCGCGTATGGCTCTGGCATTATTTCACTGCCTGTGCGCCGTATTGCTGCATTGCTCCGAAGAACTTCAGGACGTTTTCATCGGGATAGCGGTTGGCGAACATGGAGACCTTGCTCTGGATTGAGCCGACCTTGTTCATGCCCAGTGCGCTGCGGAAAACGTTCGCTGGGGAGTTGGGGTCGTAGCTGGTCTTTTCCGTGTATGTGGCGGAGAGGAAGCCAGCCAGATATGCCTGGTCTATGATGCCCTTGAAAACGGCTGGATCCTTCAGGGAGATGTTTTTCTCCACGCTTTCCATGCCAGTGCAGTCCTCGAAGTCCTCCCATGCATCGTCTGTCACGAAGAATGGCTTGATGTTGGGCGAGATGGTGACTGCCGCATCGCCCTTCTTGTTGAGGAAGAACACATTGTTGTCCAACTTGACCTTCTTGGTCTTGTCGTCGCCCTTGGAGTTGTCGAAGCCGTAGAGAACGCTTAATCCCAGGATGTTGTGGTGTATGTTGGCATCCACCTTGGCGTTGCAGCGGACTGCAAAGCCCATGTCGGTCATTTCATCAGTACGGCTCCAGGTGAATAGCACTGTGTTGTTGGCGAACTCAAATTTCACTGCGCCGTTCTGGTTCTTGGTGCAGAGAATGTCGCATGCCTGCATACGGCTGTTGATGAAGACATTGTTGAGGATTTTCACGTCGCCTTCATGGTGGCTGATCTGAATGGCATAGTTGGAGGCGTTCAGGAACACGCAGTTCTTGATGGTGAGGTTGCCAGTGGTCTTGCCTTTCATTTCAGCGGAATCGATGGAGGCGTATGTCGTGTTGCCTTTTGCTGGTGGTGCAAGGTACATGCCTGTTGCCACGCCTTCTGGCTTGCCTTTGGTGGCATGGTAGCTGTTTGCGTCGCCCCGGTCGATGTAGAGGCCGTCAATTACGGTTGGCTTGCCCTTGAGGGCGTCTGCCTGGTTTGCCGATGCCCACATTGCGAAACTGACTGTACCGCCGTCCATCTTGGGCTTGGTCTGGTTCATCTCATTAGTAGGCTTGAGCATGGTGGGATATTTTGTGATGTCCCTTGTCTTGAAGTCATCTGCATATCCGCCGATGATAGAGATAGGCTTGTCGATCATGATCCAGCCGCAGCTGGTCTTGCCGTGGTAGTTGCCCTTTGTGACGTGGATGGTGTCGCCAGGGGCCGCCTTCTCCAGCGCGTTCCAGATTGCCTTCAATGGCGCGTCTGGTGTGTTGCCAGCGTTCTTTTTCTTGCCTGTCCCTGCGGAGACATACCAGTCTGCCGCAAATGTGGAGATTGCCGTGGCGCACAATGCGCATGCCGTGAGTAGAATCTTGTTCATCTTTTCACCCATAAATTAAGTTTGACAACAAATTTGATTGTGTCTGGCAGAATGTCCAAACCCTTAAATGCCTTTAACATAGCAAATGCACCTTGGTTTTCAACCTGGCGGAAGGATATTTAATCAATGAAATCTTTCAAAGCAAGTGGACAATGCGTGCATCATTTTATATTACAGCAAAAGTGATTTCAATTAAGGTATTGACGATGGACACGAAGAATACAATTGCTAAAGTTAGTATTGTGCTGATGGCGGTGTGCATCGCTGTTGCGTTTTGGATGTTCTCGTCGCCTAGAAGCTTGCCTTTGCAAGATAATGAAGATGTCTCTTCACAGGAAAAGTCCGTTGACGGCAATGAAATGGATACGAGAAAAGTCGTCGCACCAGATGAAAACAAGGAAGGGGAGGGCAATATGCCTCGACTATCGGAGGCCGTTGAGCATTTGGCGTACAATATTGTCGCCAGAAATGATGCTGATTATGCCAGGCTGCTGGCATTGCTTGCCAAAATGGGGCTTGCTCCTGACAATGTCCTGCCCCAGCTACGCGCAGTGGCACTCATGACTGACAGCTATACCATGAAAGGGATATTGGCGGAGATGAAATCGCTGCACTTTGAGCAGGATTTCCAGGTGTCAAAGCCAATTGAGCATGTCAGCAGCGGAATGACCCCATTCAGAAAATCCCTGCTCGACTGGCTTAAGATCGACAAAAGCGACACGTCACGCGGCAATAATGTGAAAATCGCCGTGATAGACGAGCCATTGACCGCAACGGAAAGCACTGCCAATGCCGCAATCAAGCAAATTGACATGTTTTCCCTGGCAGGTCAGGGGACCAGCGACCATGGCAATTCCATTGCTTCCATTCTGGTTTCCAATGCGGATTATCTTCAGGGCATAGTTCCTGGCGCAAGCATATTGTCGATTCCTGTTGTAGATGGCAACGGGACCGGCAGCAGCTTCAATCTGGCAGCGGCTATTGTCGCGGCTGTTGACAATGGCGCCAATATAATATCCATATCATTATGCAGCGATGGCCGGTCGTCTGTGCTGGAGAACGCAGTGAATTACGCCAATGAAAAAGGCTGCGTCGTGGTGGCCGCAGCAGGCAATGACGGCGAGCACAAGAATGTATATCCAGCGTCATTTGCCAATGTGATTTCGGTGTCTGCCTGCGATGCCACTGGGACGGTGACCAGTTTTTCCAACTATGGTTCAAAGGTGGATATATGTGCGCCAGGCGTGGGCATTGTGGTGGATGACTCCGAGCCAGAAGCAGATACACTGGCATTATTCAGCGGCACTTCCGCCGCGACACCCTGTGTGGCTGGCGTCATCGCCTGCATTATGTGGGAGAATCCAAGCATGAGCGCGATTCAGGCGGCGGAACTCGTGCAGGAAAAGGCGGTTGACGAAGGTGAATTGTCCAAGGACGTGTTCTATGGGAATGGCGTGTTAAGCTATCAGCGCGCCTCGTTATGGGAGAACGATAATTTTACTGATGTGGCCGCGACTGGACATTATTTTGACTTGAAGGCTGCCGACAATGGAACGGTTCCATTGCATCTTAATGCGCAGAACACAGGCAATGTCAAACTTGGCTGCATTACGCTGAATTATTCTGTGAATGACCAAAGCGGAACAGCCACATTCTACGATGTGATGCCAGGTGCCTCGGTTAGCAAGGTAATACAAGTGCCTTTGGACGAACAGGACGAAATTAAAGTAAGCACCAGCGTGGCTACAAGTGCGGAAGAACACAATCTTGACAACAACACCGTCT
>JAFZZD010000468.1 GCA_017615955.1 Victivallales bacterium | reverse complement strand
TCTGCGCGGCCATTGGCCGCGCATCAGGACGCGGGACTGCCATCCGGCTGTTGTTTTGCGCGGTTGTTCTGCGCGGCCATTGGCCGCGCATCAGGACGCGGGACTGCCATCCGGCTGTTGTTTTGCAAAGCTAGGGGCGGCTGGAAACATCGCGTCCTGACGCGCGGCCCCCGTCCGCGCGAATAAACCGCGCACTTACCTCATTTCTCGGCGGAGTTCTTTTCGATTTCGGCGGAGTTCTTTTCGATTTCGTCCAGTTTTGCCTTTTCTTCCAGGGCGATGTGGCCGGCGACCATGCCGTTGTCCAGTGGATTTGCCACGCGGCCCTTCAGGTCATGGAACAGGCGCAGCAGGTCCTTGGTGCCGCCATACAGGAACCAGATTGCAGTGATGCCTGCCGCGATGCCAGGGACAGCCAGGTTGGAGATGAAGAAGTAATTGCCCCACCCCTTGTTGCCCCAAGGCGCAAACATGTTGACAATCGCCACGACCGCGAACATTATGATGAATTTATAGACAATCGAATAAAGGAACACGCCCCATGCGATGCACTTGTCACCAGTGGTGTATTCGGGGGTAATGCCGATGATCTTCTGCCAGACAGTACGCCATGTCCATGGGGACTTGATGTTCTTCTCGCCCTCGATGGCATACTTTCCGCGGTGTAGCATACGTTCCAGGTTGAACGGTTCCTTCTTTGTAAGCAGTGAAACCGCCACATACACCACCAGGCTAGTGAGCATTGCAATCAGGTAGATCTCGTATGAGTTGATGGGGAATTTCAGAGGATTCATTTCCCATACAACGTATGGATTGAAGGGTCTGGACAGAGCGGAAAGCACACGCCCCACGCCTTCCACCAAATTATGGTTCTCAAGCCATGGATAGATGATGGAGGCCCATGTGCGCTGGCAGATGAAGCCGCTCAGGTTGATGGACATGCCCAGCAGCAGGCTGCACCAGGCGCCAGCAGTGGTGCCGAAACGGCTGTACAAACCGAACATCATCATAGGACCGCAGCCGCCCATCCACATTCCATACGTCACATTCACAAACAGGCTGATATAGTCCAGCTGGGACATGAACACAGAGCCGAATACGAAGAATACACCCACGAAAATGGAAAGCAAACGTATCCAGAAAATGTGCTTTTCAGGAGAAAGCGTACCAGCCTTGTAGAAAGGCACCACGCAGTCCTGCACCAGCGTGGAGCTGGCGCTGTATATGCGGCTGTCATCCGTGGAGAGTATGAACAGGAGGATCAGCATGCAGAAGAGTCCCACAAGTCCAGTAGGCAGCAGATGCCGTATCGTGACAGGCATCATCATCTGGCGGAACATAGTCTTGAATTCCTGGGTGCGCTTGCTGCCCTGCCCGTCCTTGCCAAAGTATTCCTGTGCGGTGTCGAAGTAGATCTGGTCCGGGCCGTTCTTTTCGGAGTATGGCTTGTCCACTCCAATGACATGGTGTTGTTCTGGGATGGCGGACATCTTATCCATGAAGCGTGCTCGTTCATCGGGGTCTTTGATTTTCTCGTTTGCGATGACCTGGGTTATGGAGGTGCGGATTTCCTTTGCCTTGGTGGCATAGTTCTGGTGATGGAGAACAGTGATGATAGCCACGGCGATTGCCACGAAGAACACGGTGTCGAATGCAGTACGCCAGTTGCCCAGCAGGTTTGCCATCTTGCCTTCATGGGCGGTGATTGCCGCGCTGGAATTGCCAGTAATACCGCTTACACGGTGCATGCACATTGCAATCCAGGTAGTGAGTAGCATGAAGAAGTTGAAGTCTCTTAGTTTGGAAATGTCATACGGGTTGATGAAGCTCTCGCCTGGAGCGCGGTCCCCCATGACCTGCACGATTTCATTGCTCCATGAGAACTTTGTGAGCACGAAAATGATGAAAATGAGCACCACCGGAAGGAACAGCAAAGCCTGGAAGGTATCGGTGATGGTTATGGAGAGCTGTCCAGCAATGCAGATAAGGGTGATTGCCATGACCAGGGTGAACACAATGATGAGCATGAAGGTCGGGATCTGCAATGGACCGATTGAGAACGTTTGAGGCAAGCCCAGGTATGCGATGAAAAAGCGTGCCGCGATGGCGGGCATGATCATGTTCGCCAGCATTTCGGCGATTGAGCGGAGGAAACTGGCAAATATGCGCAGTGAACGGCTGTAGCGCATTTCAAGGAACTGGCCCACGCTCAAGGAGCGGGTCTCCCTGAAGCGGTATGTGCCAATGCCCAGCAGGGACAATGTAATGGAAAGCGGCAGTGACAGTGAACTCCAGAACGCCAGGGCGAAGCCTGTCTTGTAATGCACTTCGACGTATGAGACCAGCGTCACAAGGCCCAGCGCATTGGCCAGCACCTGGTTGGTGATTACATATCTGTGGCAGATACGCCCGCAGGCAATGAAGTCCGATATGCCAGTGACATACCTTTTCACATAGAAGCCCAGCCACATCACAAAGCAAAATGGCACAATTGTAATCAACCAATCAATCCAACTCATTACATTCTCCTTACAAATCTTATTGTCAAAATCAAATGTTTTTTTATTTTATCTTCTCGGGGAACTGGTATATCTTCTCGCCAGGGTAGCAGAAATTGAAAGTCTCCCTGGCCACATGCACCATCCTGTAGGGGTTGCCGTTCTGCAATTCAGCAGTCTCCTTCGACAGTTTGCCCAGTTCCTGCTCCATGGCCGCCATTTCCTTGCGCATGGCCTCAAGCCGTGCCTGCTTTTCGCTGATTTCCCTTTGAGTGGGCAAAATCAAGGCAGACAGGAAGTACATCAGGACCGCCAGCCAGAAAATCATCAAAATGTCAGAAATCTTCATCAAATCCTCCCATAACAAGTCTCATTTCAGGATGAGCCTGGCCTTGTAGCGTACATAGCGCCGTGCCATGTCCAGCGCGGCAAAATCAGCCGTCAGCAATTGCCCGCTGCGTTTTTTTCGCAGCATGGCTGCCAGATCAGCCAGCGAGTTAAGCCGTTCGCCATCCACGGCAAGGAGTATGTCCCCCCTGCCGATGTTCTCCCTCCATCCCTGCTCTTCAGTACGGTACTCGTTTTCCTGGAAAAGGTCCGAAACCACCAGTCCCTTGGTTTCTTCAGGAATGCCAAGCGCCTTGCACAGGGCTGGCGTCAACTTTTGCAAGCCCATGCCAATTCGGCGTTCCACAATCGCGCGGTCGTCCATTTTGGCTGGCGCCAGTTTTACCTTTCTGCCATCCTCCAATTGCAGTTCCACATTGTCATTTGCGGCAAGTTTCCAGCTTGCCCTGCAAAAGTCCAACGGCCTGGCGATTGCCTTGCCATTCAGTCGGCGTATTCGGTCTCCCTTTTTCAAGGGCAAGCCCTCCCTGGCCGCTGCCACGAAGACGCCATCCGCATCGCCGCCTATTGAAAAGCCCAAAGTGCAGCCAGAGAAAGTCTCTGGAGCAAGCCACTGGCAGAGAAAACTCTCGATGCGCTTTACAGGAATTGCAAAGCCAATGCCCTGCGCATTTCCGCGCATCGCCTGGTTGATGCCGATAACATCGCCTTCCAGATTCAGCAGCGGGCCGCCTGAATTGCCAGGATTGATTGCCGCATCGGTCTGAAGCATGTCGCTGTATTCGGTTCCCTCGCCAAGGCTGCGGTTCACCGCGCTGAGCAAGCCCTGGGACACGCTATGCTCCAGACCGTATGGATCTCCCATTGCAAGCACCGTCTCGCCTAGCAGCAAGTCATCCGCCTTGGCAAAACTGGCCACCTCAAAACGCTGGTTCTTTTCATTGCCGATCATCTGCAACAGGCAGAGGTCGCTGTTCACATCGAAGCCGATGAGGGCTGCCTCGCATTTCACGCCGTCCTTCAGGTTGATCTGCAAGCGTCCTTCCGCCGCCTTGACCACGTGCCAATTGGTCAGCACCAGTCCCGCCTCGTCAATGACAATGCCGCTGCCCAGTGGCGAATATTCCTGGACAGTGCGGCGCGGCCTCATGAACTGGGCAAAGAAGTCCTGCAGCCTGGTGATGTATGGATCATTCGCAACAGCTGTCCTTTCCGCGCCAATGCTGACCACGCTGGGCAGTGCCTTGCGCACGGCAGTCACCGCCGGCGTCTCTCGGACGCCAGCGTAAACCGCAAATACCAGCAACAGTATGAATATGCCTATTCGACGCATCTGGCAATGAGCAACAGAAACTTATTTAGTGGATGTGCTGGCAAAGTCACCCTTGTTCTCCACGACTTCCTTCTTCACGAAGGTGGACTTCTTGGCCAGGTTCTTCAGGTATTTGTTGTATGCAGCTGCATCCATTGGCAGCTCCACCCTGGTCTTCGTCATCAGCGAGAGTTGCATTGCATTTGCAAGTTCCACGCCATTGATGCCCTCCTCGCCAGGCGTCAGCAATTCCTTGCCATCCAGGATTGCGTCCACAAAGTCCTGCTTGATCTGCAGGTGTGCGCCGCCGTAGCCGCCCTTTATCGGGATGATCACGTCCCATGCCTCTGGCGCAGTAGAGCCGTATTTCGAGTTCTTGATGACTTCGTAGCTGTCCTCCACATTGCGCAGGAAGCTGAGCTTGCGCCCTTCTGGGAGCGTATCCAGCACGAGACGCCCTCTTGTGCCGGCGATTTCGAAGCGGTTTGTTCCAGGGGCCTCTCCCGTGGTGGTGATGAAGCAGCCTGTCGCGCCGTCTGCATATTCAAGCAGTGCGCTGCAGTCATCTTCCACCTCGATGTCATGGTAGCGTCCAAGACCGCCCACTGCGACGACTGCGCAGGGCATTCCGCAAATCCACTGGTACAAGTCCAGCTGGTGGGGGCACTGGTTCACCAGGACGCCGCCGCCCTCGCCCGCCCATGTGGCGCGCCAGCCGCCAGAGCGATAGTATGTCTCTGTCCTGAACCAGTTGGTAATAATCCAGTTGGTGCGCTGGATTTTGCCCAGTTCGCCAGACTTGACCAGCTGGCGTATCTTCTGGTAGTAAGGATCCGTGCGCTGGTTGAACATGGCGCAGAACTTGATGTCCGGATTCTTCTTCTTTGCCTTCTTGTATGCGTCGATGAGGCGTGCCGCGTCATACTTTGTCACGGAGATTGGCTTTTCAGTCAGGACATGCAGTCCCAGACCAAATGCGTCAATTCCGATGGTGGTATGGAAATAGTGCGGAGTTGCGATGATGACTGCATCCACCAGTCCGCTGCGCAGCAAGTCCTCGCTCTTTGCAAAGCACTTTGCCTTTTTCTTGTAAGGCTCCATTTTCTTGGCGTCTATATCGCAGACTGCCGTGAGTTCCGCCCTCTTGACGTCGCCTTTCATCAATTGATCCGCATGGTAACTGCCCATTACACCAAGGCCTACCACACCAACGCGCACTTTCTCCATTTTACTCAATCCTCCGATGATTGTTGTTATCGTCTTAAATATTATAAAGCAGTTATGCCTCTGCAATCGCATCAAACAAAGTCTGCTTGGGCTGCAGTCCGACAAAGTTCTTCTTCAGCTGCCCATCCTTGAAAATCAGCAAAGCAGGAATTGCGCTGACCTGGAAACGCACCGCAAGCTCCTGCTCGTCATCCACATTGACCTTGCCAATCTT
>JAFZZD010000467.1 GCA_017615955.1 Victivallales bacterium | reverse complement strand
TTTTTTTCTCCACAGATTCCCGCAGATTCCCACATATTTTTATAAAATATTAATCTGTGGGAATCTGCGGAATCTGTGGATAAACTGTTGAAGTTGTGGTGTTTATGAATACAAGTGGAGCATTTTGCGTTTGTAGGGGTTGTCCTTTTCGGTGACCTGCCCGTCTGGTGCAATGAGGAAATGGTCAAAGCAACGGCATTTGTCATCGTAGGACTTCACCTCGATATGCTTAGGGGACACGCTCACCAGCGTCGCCGAGACATCCAGCGGACTTCTTTCGCCTGGTCCCTCTATGGTGAGTATGGGGAATGGATAGTCGCGGCCATGTTCCAAATCTGCCACATCCTTCTCGCTGCTCACCTCATTGGCATGCACTGGTGCATTGGCATACACTGCCGTGGAATTTGGCACGCTGCGACGATAGCGATGGATATGGCCCGTCATGCACAGGTGCAGGCGCAATTTCGGATTTGAAACCACTTTCATTATCGGTTCCATGATGAAAATCACCGTCTCACGCATTCTGGACAGGCGATGCGAATGAGGCGCCTCATGCATCATCAAAATGCGGTACTGCGCCGCCGCATATTCGGGAGATGCCACCAGATTTTCAAGCCACTGGCGCTGCTGCTCCATGTACTGCCTCATGCTATCGGCAGTCATTGAATTATTGCGCATATCAGTTGGGTCCCCGCCAGTGTCGAGCACAATGAAAAGCGTCTTCCCGTATGTAAAGGCATAATAACCTCTTTCCGTGCTAGGGGACAGCAAGTCAAACCAGCGGCAGCGTTCCTTGCCACGCAATTCATGATTTCCGCGCACAGCGACAAAAGGCTTGCCATGATAGTCCTCTGGCGAAAGCCAGTTCAAATAGCCGCCGAAAAGCATCATGTCATAATCATCATGTATGCTGGACAAATCGCCCAGCGTCCCATGGAATGCCGCCTTTTCCAGAAGAGGACGCCATGTTTCAAGCAGGCCTCCCCTTTTGCAATTGCCAAACTGGGTATCACCCGTGATGAAGAAGGAGAAAGTCCTGTCATTGCAAGGAGGCGCCTTGAATGTGTGCGTATCCAATGCCTGCCACTTCTCGTTGCCAGTAGCAATCAGCACACGATATTCGTACTTTGCTCCTGGCTTGAGGTCACCAAGCACAATACGGTGCGTTTCAGCGTTATCCCGCAATATGCCGCCCACTGTGTCCCATTTTCGCTGCCAGGCATCACAGCCTGCCAGGCGGTATTCAATACCGCCCCCTGCCGCGCCGTCTGTAAGAAAGACAAGCGTGAACTGCCCTGAATGCTGCGCGGGGATTATGTAGGGGCCCTGCCGCAATGCCGCGCGTGACGGCAGTTTCCTCTCCAACAGATTTTGCCGTGAAATGCACTCTTCTGGATGGGACGCTGGCAATTCTCCAGCCGCAATTGTGAAGTGATTGCCACTTAAGGCAAAGACCACAATGATGTTTTTCCCACGCTTCAGCCTTAGCATAGCACAATGATCGGTGTATTTGAAGGTCGGCGCAACGTTGCCACCGCCATGCAAGGTGCTGAATACCATTTCACCATTGCAATGGCACTCGCACCACCAATCGGCCGCAAGCCCAAGTTTCACCACTTGGTCCTGGGCGCAATCCAGCACCTTCACCAGCAAGGCAGGCCTCTTTATCTGGGGTTCGATGCCCAGAACGCTGTTCAAGTCAATGCCTTCTCCAGGAATGACTACTTCCCTTCCCTTGAGTTTTCTGCCGCTGATTTTCGGCACTGGATTATCTGCGGTTAAAAGCGTTGCAATTTCCGCAACAAGCGCGTCATTCTGGTACAGCATCCACTTGTGCCAGTCAATTCCACCTCTCGTTTTCATTGCGTCATGCCTCCTTTCCATGAAGGATTAATGTGCGTAATGCTCTTGCGTATCACCAATTTGGCTGGGACTTTGATCACGACCTTGCGCTCGTCCCTATTACGCACCTGCTCGCACAGCAACTTAAGCGCATCGCAGAATATCTGCCCCATGTTGCGGTCAATGGCAGTGAGGTATGGCTCATCAAAAAGAGGATCCTTCTCGTATCCCTCCAGATTGTCCACGCTCAATATATCAGGTAATTGCTCGCCCTTCTGCCTAAGTGCGCGAACAGCGCCGCGTGTGATGTACCCCGAGGTTGATATCAGCAGTGTGTTTTTCCATGACTGCGGCTCCATTGCCTGGAAACTGCAGAACGCCGTAACTTCGGAATCAAACCAATCGCCTTTCCCATTAGGAATGACATCCTCTATATTCGCATCAGGCAATTTCGCCTGAATGAACTCTATAATTTTCTGCGTAAGCATTAAACTGTTGGAATAATA
>JAFZZD010000466.1 GCA_017615955.1 Victivallales bacterium | reverse complement strand
TGTAAACAACTTTGTCTTGAGCCGCATTCTGGGGATTTGCCCGTTTTTGGGCGTGTCCAAGAAGATGGACACCGCCCTGGGCATGGGGGGAGCCGTCATATTTGTCATGACATTGTCTGGTCTTGTTACGGCCATCATACAGCATTTTGTGCTTGTTCCGCTTGGGCTTGCCTATTTGCGAACGATTGTCTTCATCCTGGTGATTGCATCACTGGTACAGATCGTGGAGGTTTTACTGCAGCGTCTTTCGCCGCCATTGTACAAGGCACTGGGCATATTCCTGCCCTTGATCACCACCAACTGCGCGGTGCTTGGTTCCGCGATTATATGCGCCGATGAAGGGTATAGCCTGGTCAAGTCCACTGTATTCTGCTGCGCGTCAGCCGTTGGCTTTGCATTGGCATTGGTATTGTTTGCCAGTGTGCGTGAGAAATTGGAACTGGCGAGAATCCCCGAACCATTCAAGGGACCTGCAATTGCGCTTCTCACCGCCAGCATCATTGCCATGGCGTTCACTGGCTTTGCCGGACTTGGCGGCTGAATTATTTCATTATGCAAAATTTTTAAGGAATAAGATATGGTACCAGTCATAGTTCTCACGGTCACAGGCGTATTGATGGCGTTCGCCATTGGCATAATTGTGAAGTATTTTGGGGCGAAGCCAGATCCCAAGGCAGAGGCCATCGCGCCGCTTATGCCTGGGGCCAATTGCGGCGGCTGCGGTTTTGCAGGTTGCAATGACTATATGAATGCATTGCTCTGCGGCAAGGCGAAGCCGGGGCACTGCCCCTCCATGTCTGCTGAAAACGTGAAGAAATTGGCCGCTATTCTAGGCGAGGAGGCCGACGAGGTGGAACCCATGATGGCTGTGGTTCTTTGCAGCGGGGATGATGGCGTCGCCACAAAGAACGCCATGTACAACGGCGTTAACGACTGTCGCAATGCATTGCTTGTGGCGGGCGCCAGCAAGTCCTGCTCGTATGGCTGCCTTGGCATGGGCACTTGCGCACGGGCCTGTCCTCATGGCGCCATAGAAATCACAGAAAAGCGCCTGGCGAAGGTGCATCCGGAACTGTGCGTCGGTTGCGGCAAGTGCATTTCAGCCTGTCCTCGCGGCATAGTGAAATTGGTGCCTCGCACTTTGGAGGTGGCGGTGTTCTGCAGTTCGCCGCTGGCGGGCAAAATCAAGATGAAGCAATGCAAGGCGGCCTGCATCGGATGCCACAAGTGCGGCAAGGCAGCGCAGCCAGGCCAGATGACGTTCAACGGATTCCTGGCAAGTGTGTGTCTGGAAAATCCACCCAATGCGGAAACCGCTGAAAAAGCGGCATGCCCGACGCATTGCTTCCGTAAAATCGACCCCGCAAATTGATTGCCAAAATAGCAAATACTCTTTCTTATGGAAATTACAACGCATCTTAGGTTTTACGGGGGAGTTCATCCCTTGGAGGGCAAGGTAACCAGTACTTCCCCCATTGAGACGGCACCTCTGCTGGAGAGCTACATGGTGCCTTTGCAGCAGCATATCGGCGCTCCTGCAACGCCATTGGTGAAGGAAGGGGACAAGGTGCTTAGGGGGCAGAAGATTGGGGAACCCGGCGGCTTTGTGTCCGCCTCCATTGCCTCTCCCACCAGCGGCGTGGTGAAGGCGTTGACCACATGCCTGGCTGTGAACGGCAGCCAGATCCCAGCCGTGCTGATAGAGAGCGACGGCGAGGATACGCCTATTGAGCCGATGCCAATATTGGATCCAGTGAACACTGCGCCCGCCGTGCTGAAGAAGCGGGTGGTGGACGCGGGCATCGTTGGCATGGGCGGAGCTGCTTTCCCCACCGCAGTGAAGCTGTCTCCCAACAAGCCAGTGGATGTGCTGATACTGAACGGCGTTGAGTGCGAACCCTGCCTTACTGCGGACCATCGTCTCATGCTGGAGCAGCATGAGAACATCATCGCCGGCATCAGGGTATGCGGCACCATACTTGGCGTCAAGCGCATAATATTGGCGATTGAGGCGAACAAGCCTGACGCCGTGGAGCTTATGAGCGTGGAGGCCGCGAAATACGGCATTGAATGCCACCAGCTGGAGGTAATGTACCCGCAGGGTTCCGAGAAGCAGCTGATCTATGCGTTGACAGGGCGGAAGGTGCCTTCTGGCGGCCTGCCGATGGATGTGGGATGCGTGGTCACCAACGTTGGCACAGTCGGTGCAATCGGGCGTGCAGTGTGCCATGGCATACCGCTGTACGAGCGTGTCACCACTGTGACAGGCAAGCCCGTGGTGCATCCAGGCAATTGGATGTTCCGCGTGGGCACCAGGTACAGCGACGCCATTCAGCTGGCTGGCGGCGTGAAGTACGACCCCGTGAAGATAATCTCTGGCGGGCCGATGATGGGCTTCTCCGTGTATTCGCTGGACATACCCATCATGAAGAGCACATCGGGCATTTTGCTGCTGGGCGAGGATGACATAATCCAGTACGAACCCAATCCATGCCTGCATTGCGGTACATGCAATGACAATTGCCCCATGGGGCTTATGCCTGGCATTTTGAGCATACAGATTGAGAACGAGCGCTTCGAGCTGGCGGAAAAGTGGCACGTGGTGGATTGCCTGGAGTGCGGCTGCTGTTCATTTGGCTGCCCTGCGCATCGCCCGCTTGTCCAGAACATGCGCCGTGCCAAGGGCGTTGTAATGGCGAAGATCAAGGCTGCGAAGGCGGCTGCGGCGGCAAAGGCGGCCGCAGCGGAGGCTGCGAAGGCGGAAGCGGCGGCGAAGTAAATCACAATAGGGATGGCGATAGATTATGGCAGAGCAGAATACAGAAGTGCAAGGCGTGAGAATGCCTGACTTGAGCAGGCTGGTGGTAAGCAGTTCCCCCCACGTGCACAGTGATACTTCCATACGCGGCATTATGCTGAACGTCATTCTGGCGTTGATGCCGTGCGCGGTTGCCTCTGTGTATTATTTTGGATGGCGTGCCTTGTGGATCATGCTGGTCACGACGGCCTCCTGTGTTGCGGTGGAGGCTATTGCCAACGCCATGATGAAGCAGCGTTCCACGATAGGGGATTGCAGCGCCGCGCTGACGGGGCTGATACTGGCAATGAATTTGCCGCCTACCGCGCCGATATGGTGCTGCGTGGTGGCGTCCATATTCGCAATGGGTCTGGGCAAGATGGTGTATGGCGGCCTGGGCTACAATCCCTTCAATCCCGCCATGGTGGGGCGCCTGATATTGCTGCTGGGCGTGCCTGGAATAATGAACACCTTCATTCTGCCAGTCAAGAGCGTAGGCGTGTGGGCCACTGGGGCGGAGGCTGTCACCAGCGCAACGCCTTTGAGCATGAACTGGATGGAATGCCTTGCAAAGGGAGGCGCGTTCAGCTATGCGGATATGTTCTGGGGCAGGATTCCTGGCTCCTTGGGCGAGACCAGTTTCTTTGCGATACTCATAGGCTGCATTTACCTGATTGTGCGTCGCATCATACGCTGGCAGGTGCCTGTATGCTATATTGGCACGGTTGCGCTTATAACTGGTATTGCACACGCAGTTTCGCCAAATGACCCACGTTTTGCGCCGCTGACCATGCATATTATGACTGGCGGTCTGGCATTTGCGGCGGTATTCATGGCGACAGACATGGTCACGACGCCAGTGAACCGCACTGGCTCCGTAATTTTCGCAGTGGGTTGCGGTGTGATAACCGCCGTGGTGCGCCTCTGGGGAAGCTATCCCGAGGGCGTCACATACAGCATTCTCCTTATGAACGCATTGACACCGCTGATTGACAGGCTCACTGCTGGCAAGCCCTTTGGCATGAGGACTGCGGCGAAGGAGGTCAGGAAAGCATGAAAGACACGTTGAAACTAGTTGCAAGCCTGGGGCTGATCTGCCTGTTTTGTGGCGCTGCCCTAGTATATGTGCACAACAAGGTGGAGGCTCCATGCGCTGCGGCAGAGCAGAAGGCACTGCAGGAGAACCTCAAGCTGGTGATGCCTAAAGAGGCTGTTGCCATGGAGAGGATGGAGACCGAGGGGCTTGAAAACGTGGTGTTCTTCAGTGGAAAGGATGCCTCCGGCAAACTGATTGCATACGCGGCGGAGGCTGTGGGCACTGGTGGCTTTGACGGCAATGTCAAGGTCATGGTGGGGCTTTCCCTTGAAGGCAAGGTGACTGGCATCATGGTGACGGCCCATAGCGAGACGCCTGGCGTGGGCACAAAGGCAACGGACCGCAAGACGCCAAAGTCCTTCTGGAAGTTCATCTGCGGCAAAAAGGAGGAGGCTGGCACGCCGCCGAATGTATATTTGGACAGTTTTATTGGCAAGGAAACCAGCAATCTGGGTTCCAATGTCCCGATTAAATCATCTGGGGTGCATCCCATTTCAGGTGCCACATACAGCAGCAATGCCGTGTACAACGCGGTCAACAAGGTGGCGGACGCATTTCCCAGCATTGTGAAGAGGTGATATCAAATGTCCATTTTCAAAGATTTTTCCAAAGGACTCTGGAAGGAGAACCCAGTTCTGGTTTTGATGCTGGGCATGTGCCCCACGCTGGCCGTCTCCGGCAGCGCGAAGAACGCGCTGGGCATGGGCATAGCCACCACATTTGTGCTGGCAGGCAGCAACGTGTGCATTTCGCTGCTGCATAAACTTATACCTGACAAGGTGCGCATCCCCTGCTTCATCGTGGTGATTGCCGTGTTTGTTACCATAATCGAGCTGTTGATGAAGGCATACGCACCGGCGGAACTCAACAAGACGCTGGGCATATACATACCGCTGATTGTGGTGAATTGCATTGTGCTGGGCAGGGCTGAGGCATTCGCCTCTAAGAACGGCGTGCTCGCCTCGCTGCTAGACGGCATCGGCATGGGCTGCGGCTTCACGCTGGCCTTGATGGCGCTGGGTGCCGTGCGCGAATTCCTGGCGGAAGGCACTTTGTTTGAGATGCAGCTTATGGGAGACCGCACATCATTCATCATTTTGAAGCAACCAGCAGGCGCGTTTATTGTCCTGGGCTGCTTCCTGGCCGGAATGAACTATCTGCGCATACGCAAGGCAAGAAAAGAAGGCAAGACCTACATACCACCCGAACTGGGCTGCGAAACCTGCAATCTTTGCAGGAAGAAGTGAGCTGTGGACATTGGGGTGTTCTGTGCGCGGGCGTTCTCGCCCGCGTTTGGTAGGCACAGCTAACCGCCGCGAAAACGCGGCGGCACAGAACACCAGAGTGTCCACTTTAATTAGCAAGGGATGAATATGGCAAAGAGCACGCAAAAACAGAATCACTCGCTGGACGGATTTCTTCCCCATGCGGACATGCAGTTCATTGACCAGATCAGGGGGCAGGAACTGCAGAAATACAAGGAGTTGCTTTTCAATGCGGAGCGGGACGGCTTTGCCAATCAGCTTGAATATATAGGGGACATGCCATTCCGCACAAGCCGTGAGGTCAAGTCATCGCGGCTTGGCATTGGATATGAGGTCCTGGACCATCGGGAGGCATACGACTTTGACCAGACGCTGAAGTTCATACGGAATAGCGGCGTCAAGTGGGCCAGGCTTCAGTCTGGCTGGCAAAGGGCTGAAAAGACGCCAGGCGCATACGACTTCGGCTGGCTGGACCATATTGTGAACGGGCTTCTAGATGCTGGCATCATGCCTTGGATTAGCCTGAGTTTCGGTAATGGGCTTTACATGGATGTGCCACCCTGCCGTGGGAGTTATTTCTATTCACCAACGGTCTTTGGAGAAAAGGCCATTGCCGGCTGGAGAAACTATTGCCAGGCCATGGCGCGTCATTTTGAGGGGCGGGTTTCATATTACGAGGTATGGAACGAGCCCAATGCTGGATTTTTGCAGAAGCCAGGCAGTGAATTGAGTGGCAAGATTGAGGCCGAACCGCCAGAAGAGTATGTCAAGCTGGTAAAGATCACTGCGGAGGCGCTTCGCGCAGCGCTGAAAGATGTCAAGGTCATCGGCGGTTCAATTTCAGGATGTTCCCTTTGCAATGAATACATGCAGGGATTGTTCGATGCCGGGCTGGCGGAACACATCGACATTTTCTCCTATCATCCATACGAGGCCATACCAGAACTCTACTGGCCAGCGCGTCTTCAGTTCATACGCGACCGCATTGCGGAGAGCGGGAGGAAAATACAAATATGGCAGGGCGAAAATGGGATGCCCTCGAAAATAAGCGAGGTGTATCAGGCACGTTTCCTCACAAGGCGCTATCTGACGGACCTGCGCCTGGGGCTTGACATGACCTCTTACTTCACGGCAAGCGATTTCCGCAACGGCTACAGCAGCGCGGGTGTATTCCCATACGGGATAATCGACGCCTCCGAACCTGACAACTACAAGCCAAAGCTGGCATTGCGGGCCATGCAGAGTTTCACATGGCTGTTTGACGATGAGGCGCGTCTCGTGAATGTGTCCTTTGAGATACACCCATACGAGACGCCGTGGGAATATACCACCCGCCCGCTGGACGACCTGTACCCTGTAGTCTGCGGCTTCAGGAAAGGTGATGTCCCCATCTACGCCTACTATCATCCAAGTCATCTCAGGTCGAATTACGATGTCCACGCCGTGAGCATCCAGATGTATCCCGAACGTTGGGGCGTTTTTGAAAAGCCTGTGCTGATTGACCCGATCACGGCGAAAATCTACCGCATCAAGCAGGAGTCCACTTGCAGCGACGGCAACTACGGAAGATTCAGGCAATTCCACCGTATGCCAATGCTGGATTATCCTCTGTTCCTGACAGACGCCTCCATCTTCCAGGAGGGGTTGGAGAATTTCAGGGGAGTGTAAGTGTTATACAGTACCTTTTCCCTGCGCTACTGGCTTTAATGTGGGCGCCGCGGCGGCGCCCACTCAGGTTGCCTTAGCGGGAACACGCAACCAACATTGACATTGTTGTTTGAGGTTGCACGATTTGGTTTCCAGTGCTTCTGCGTTAAAGGGGGTACTCAATTTGTAAAATTATAATTTGTGTTAAATTAACCGCAAAATCTTTTTTTATTTATTCCCTTGGTTAACCGATTAACTAACATGGTCACATTGCAGAAAATAGCCGATTTGGCGAATGTGAGCAAGACTGCCGCCAGCTATGCGTTTTCAGGCAATCCTGCGAAGCGGGAGAAACTGTCCGCGGAGACGCGTGAGCGCATACTTTCCATAGCAGGGCAGTTCGGGTATCATCCCTCGGTGTCAGGGCGTGGCCTGGCCTTGAGCAGGAGCTATTCGCTGGGTCTGCTGCTGCCGAAGAAGAATGTTCAGTCGTTTTCGCCGCATTTCATGGGGATGTTCCATGGCGTGGCGGATGCCATATCCAAGAGCGACTACAATCTGCCCTTGTTCTTTGGCTGGAATGAGAAGCTGGAGAGCAACTTGATGCAGCGGCGTCTTGATGGCTTGCTGGTGGTGGCGCGTCTTTTGGCCTCGCCTGTTTTTGAGAAGCTGAATCAGCTGGACATACCTGTGCTTTGCCTGAACAGGCGCAGCTGCGGCGAGCATTGCTTGAGCGTGATGACTGACATGAATGCCTGGGCGCGAAAATGGCTGAAGGCATTCGCGAGCCATGGATACCGCAAGGCCATTTTGTACAGCCGTGATCCAGTCAATCTGGCAATGGACGAGGGGCTGTCCACAGCATTCCCTTCCCTTTGCGCAAAATATGGCATGTCAGGAGAAAGTGCGCCGCTGGACATGTTTGATGGAACGGCTCCTGATGATGTGGCCTGTCTGTTCCGCGGCGAAGGACCTGCATTGAAGAAGTGGTTTGCCGAGGCTGCAAATGCTGTGGGACGCAGCGCGGTGTTCTGTTCGCCTGAAACTTGCATGGAGACGGGCTATCCGCTGAAGTGCTGCAGCTACCACAATTCCACCAGGCTGGGCGAGGTCGGGGCGCTGACGCTGATCAAGGCAGTGGAGAAATGCGAGACATCCCGCAATTTGCTGCTGCCCTGTGTCGAGGCTAGCAAGTATTCCTCGCACCCCAATGACATAATGGAGGACTTTTGAGCGATTGCATCACCATAACCACACTGGGCACCTCCCATGGCGACCCCACGGTGGAGCGCTTCAATTGTTCCACGCTGGTGGAAATGCCTGCCTGCTCCGTGCTGATTGACTGCGGAACGCCAGCGCTGGCGCAGCTCAGGCGCTGCGGTGCAAAACTAAACGCAATAAGGCATATATTCATCACCCACATGCATGAGGACCATTTTGGCGGTCTGCCAGACATGCTGAAATACCAGTCCAAGAGAATGCCAGCGGACTATGAGCTGGATGTCTGGCTTCCAGAGGCCGACGCGGAGGCTGCGATACGCGCATTCTATGGCCTTGCGCATCGCCCGCTTTCCCAGAACATACGATTTCGTGTGCTTGCGCCAGGCAAAGTCCTTGACATACCTGGCTTGCAGGTGACCGCATACGCCACGGACCATTTCAGCAACGAAGGCCTGGCATATCCAAGTTATGCGCTCTTGCTGCAAGCCGCGACAAAGCGCATTCTCTTCACGGGTGACCTGTCCAGGGATTTCCACGACTTCCCGCAAGGGCTGTCGGCGGACATTGCGTTCTGCGAGCTGACACATTTCCACCTTGCCAAGGCAATTCCCACTTTGGCGAAGCAGGACTTCGGCAGACTGGTGTTCCACCACATAGGAGACGAGTGGCATGGCGAGGAGAACATCCAGCGCTGGAGAAACATAGTGAAGGACCTGCCATATCCTACGGCTATGGCAAAAGATTTGGACAAATTCGTTGTGGGCGCCGAGGCGGCGCCCACTCAGGTTGCCTTACCAAAAGGCACGCATATAGAATCACAATAATGC
>JAFZZD010000465.1 GCA_017615955.1 Victivallales bacterium | reverse complement strand
GGGTATGGAAGTCCCGCGTCCTGATGCGCGGCCTCTGGCCGCGCAATTATTGTTTCAGAGCGCAGTGTGGGGAATCCTCGGCGGCAATCTCGTGTTCGGAGACAGGGCAGTGCTGGTGTTGCAGGTGCGCCCATACACCATTTGCCAAGGCGTCCTCGCTGACCTCGCTCATAAGGTGCAGGCTGGCCTGCCTGTTCACGCAAATCACGTGGGTGGCGTGGGAGGCGACCACATTCAGGTTGTGGGACACCATCAGTATTGTCATTCTGTCATTGAGTTTGGTCAGCAGTTCGTAGAGGTGCAGTCTGTTGTCTGGGTCAAGGTTTGCGCCTGGTTCGTCCAGCAGCAGCATTTTGGGTTGCGAGGCCAGTGCCTGCGCCACCAGTACCCTTTGCCTTTCGCCGCCTGACAGTTCAGCGAAGGTGCGTCTGCCAAGGTCTGCAAGTCCCACTTCCTCAAGAGCCTGCATTGCAATTTCCTTGTCCTTCCTTGAGTAGCCTCCCAGCCAGTGTGAGGCAATGCGGCCCATCAGCGCGATTTCCTGGACCGATACTGGGAAAAGCTGGTCATATTGGAATGACTGCGGCACGTATGCCAGCTGCGTTCTGGCTTTTTCAGGGGGCAGACCCATTACGCTGATGCTGCCCAGGCTTGGTTGCAGGAACCCCAGGATCAGGCGGAGCAGGGTGGTCTTGCCGCCACCGTTAGGCCCTACGATTACTGCGAAGCAGCCTTCAGGGAGCTGGAGGTTTATGTTGTGGAGCACTTCTGTTTCCTCGTACCAGAAGCACACGTCGTTAATGTTTATCATTGCGGGAATGCGCTACGAATTGTCTTTGCAAGTTCCAGCATGTCGCTGGAGTAGTTCACTGGGATTGGATTCAAGACCATAATCTTCCTGTGCAGGATTGAGGCAGCCTTCGCCGCTGAAACAGGATTGGATTGAGGCTGCACGAACATTTTGCTGCATTTAAGGCCCTTGACCTCCTGGCTGAGTTGTGCCAGATGCTTTGCCGAAGCCTCCCTGCCATGCTGTTCAACAGCAAGTTGCCGTATCTTTGCGGTGTCAAGCAGGTATCCAAATGCAGGATGGAATACCAGGATGGTTTCCCCTTGTATCGATATAAGTATATTGTTGATTTCCTTTTCCAGCATATCCAACCTGCCTTGATATGCATTTAAGTTGGATTGAATTGCATTGGCATTTTGGGGCATTGCAGATGACAATGCCTTTGCCACATTTTGTGCATGGACTTTCATGTTGGCAATGCCCAACCACACGTGTGGGTCATGCCCTTCATGCTTGTCCTCTTCAATATCCCTGAAATGCATTCCCTCCGTGGTGTTGTATATCCTCAATTTTGGGAATGAGGCCTTTATTTTAGGTAGAACTGCCCGTTCCATGGGAGTATTGATGGACAGGAATAGCATAGCCCTGCTACAGGTGGCAAGTTGCTTGGCGTTGGGAGAGAATGTTTCCGGACTTGCGTTCTGGGGCAGTAGGCTTTCCACTGCGACAAGGTTTCCACCTATTTCCCTGACAGCCTCGTTCTGTGCAGGGATTCCCGTTATTACCATGACTTTTCCCGCCCCATGGCAGGCGATGCAGGCAAGCAATGTGAAAATGAGCAGTTTCATTTTTCCTCCGCTTTGAGCAGGAATTTATAGAATGTCATGGCTTCCAGGCTGGATTTGTATCCCATGTATGTTGCCTCGTACTGGTTTCTGAGTTCTTCTGGCAGGTCGCGCACGTATGAGCGTGTGTCGATGGAGTTCTGCTGGCGGAATGCCTCTTCCACGTCTGCGGGGCTGAGCATTGTTATGTCTTTGCCAGGCATATACATTTCGGAGCTTTCCTCTGCTGTCTTGACGAGGAGGCCCGCCTTGCAGAGCGTGTCCACCACATATCTCATGGAGCGTGCTGGAATGCTTTTTTCCAGGCAGAAGTCGCTTATTGTAGTGGCTCCTTTTCCCTTGTGGAAGTTGTTGCACACCTCGAACAGCAGCAGCTGGCCTATTACGATGCATGTTCCAGTGCCGATATGTTCTGCGGCCTTTTCAAGGTGCATTGTCTTGTGGTT
>JAFZZD010000464.1 GCA_017615955.1 Victivallales bacterium | reverse complement strand
GCAACTTGAGTGGGCGCCGCCTCGGCGCCCACATAAACATTACTGCATATACGCATTCGTTTTGCTGGCGACAGTGATTTTGTCGCCCAGTGCGGCATACAAATCTGGCAAATCAAAGTATTTCAGCACGCCAAACGGCACATTGCCGGCAGGCCAGTTGCAGACCTTCGCATCAATCCACTCCTGGAACGAGGCAGGTGCATCATGCAGCGTAATTGATTTAAGTTCCGGACGCAGCATTGCCACGAATGCAGCCAATATGGCACCCTGCCCTCGTCCAGCCAGGCGTATTGACTTTGCGCCCTCCGCCTTCAGCAAATCCAGAGTGCGCAGCACATCGAACACGCGCCGTCCCATATAGCTCTGCCCCAGCATGAAGCCAAAGCTGTGCATCATGTAGTCCATGCCGTATGGCTCCATGAAGCCGTCTTCAGTCTCGCTCAACATGGATTCGCCAATTCCACGCACATCCAATGAATACAATTGCGTGCCGGCATTCATGCACTCTGCATGTTCGTTGGCATCCTGCCAGGTGGAGAAATGAGGCAAATAAAGGGTGACTTCCTCCTCAATGTCCAATGTATCTGGATATTGAGGCAGCCTCTTATGCATAATGGCCTGTATGTTGTCCTCTGTCTCTACAGCATAGCGCGCCCATATCTGCTCCTTCATTCTCTGCGCCCTCAACACCCTGTAATGCGGCGTTTCGCCATTGCATTCAGGGACATCAAGCAACTTCACAATGCAGTCAACCCATTCTTTCTGGAAGGCTGGTGCCTTGCGCTTCGCCGACAAGCCATTGGCAATGCCAGAAATTATCTCGTAGATGGGTGTGCTTATGCCTTCCTTGACCACATTGCCGCTGGCACATACATTCAGCGTCTCTGTCGTCTGTATTTGGGGTTCCACATCCAGCATTTCGCCGTCAATGCCTGCTGCCTGCCTGAAGAATGTGACCATTGCCTTCTGCAATTCGTCAGAGTATCCATGCGAAGAGCCGCCCAAATGCATTGACACATGACCTTCTGCGCCAAATAGCGAATAGAAGCGGCGCAGGTCATTGTATGCCTCCATGTAGCCGCGTCTTTCAAAGAAGTCGTATTTCTGCCCCAGAAGAATCACTGGCTTCGGTGCCTGGCAGAACATCAAGTCCACCATTTCCAATCCAGCACCGATTATGCCATGGGGACACTGCTCCGCATCCGTGGGAAGCTCGTTTTCCAGGTTGCCCATGAATGTGGTCACATGGCAGGATGGTCCCGCAAAGGCAAGTCTGCTGTCATTCGCCCATATCCACTCGCTGAGTGTGCCGCCGCCAGAATTGCCAGTGATGCCAATGCGGGTGACATCCACTTCCGGACGCGTCAACAGGTAGTCTAACGCGCGTATGCCGTCCCAAACGCGCCAGGATGGCATGCTCTCGCCCACCAGCTCCAACTGCTCACCCATCACATTGTGGGCCTGGCACAAGCCAGCGCCCTGCCCCAGATAGTCCAATTTCACATACTGGTTGCGCTCCCCCTGGTGGACAGGGTCGTACAGCAGCACCACAAATCCATTCTTTGCCAGCCTTATGGGGAATCTCTGGTATGTGTCGCAGGCCTTGCCCAAATTGGAATGACCGCAGGCACCCAAGGAGGCAGGAGCTGGCTTCGTCAAACCATCTGGCACATACAGATTTGCAGTCACCATATAGCCAGGCCTGCTGAAGAAGCGCACTTTCTCTATGCGGTAGCCATCGCACTGTATTACGCCAGTCACCTCTGGCTGCAAAGGGCATTTTTCCGTCGGGAACGGGCCAAACGCAGCAGCCACCGCCTTGCGTATGCGCTCCTGGTACGCCAGTGCATCCTCACGGCTCTTGAGGGAGGCCAGTGCCCCCTTCCTCTCCTGCCTCATCTGGCGAACCTTCGCCACGTAATAGTCAATTACACTATGCTGGTATGGATTGTTCATTTTAGATTATGAGTGGACTAATTATGTGAGCGCCGAAGCGGCGCTC
>JAFZZD010000463.1 GCA_017615955.1 Victivallales bacterium | reverse complement strand
TTTGACGGAGACTGACACACCCGATATGCCATTCAATGACGAGGCAAAACGCCCATGGCATGTAATGGCAGTTTTGGAAAATCTGGCGGAAATCAGGCATTGTTCCATTGTGGACCTTGCCAATGCGGTTCTTTCCAATTACGATAGGATTTTCAGGACAACTTGAATGTGCGCCGAAATCGGCGCACACAAGACGGGGCTGGTTCTCGCCAAGGCAACTTGAGTGCGCGCCGCCTCGGCGCGCACAATAAATAATCAACAGGGAGATTTAAAAATGCAGATTGGTGTTAGTTCCTACAGTTTCAGCGGCATGACCAGAACTGGTCGCATGAAGGAGATCGAGTGCATTGCAAAAGCAAAGGAGATGGGCTTTGACTGCATCGAATTCTCGGTCTTGCAAGTACCAGAGGGAATGGATATAATGGACTATGCCAAGCAGCTCCGCGAGGAAGCTGACAGGGTTGGCATTCCAATTATGAACTTTACGCAAGGCGCAGATCTGCTCTCAGGAAGCGAAGGCGATTTGAATGCGGAAATCAAGAAAGTGGAAAAGCTGATTGACGTGGCGGAAATCCTTGGTGCACCTGGCTTCAGGCACGATGCAACCCGCGGCAAATTCCCGGAAGGCTGGCAGGGGGCAAAGACATTCGATGCTGCATTGCCGCGCCTGGCTGGCGCCTGCCGCGAAATCACCCAGTACGCAAAGGCAAAGGGCATCCGCACAATGGTGGAGAACCACGGCTTCTTCGCACAGGATGCAATCCGCGTTGAAAAACTGGTGTCCGCCGTGGATGACAGCAACTTCGGCGTTCTGCTGGACATCGGCAACTTCTCCTGCGCTGACGATGTGGTGGAGAAATCAGTCGGCATGCTTGCACCATTGGCGTTCCACTGCCATGCCAAGGACTTCCATATCAAGTCTGGCATGGAACCCTGGCCAGGCAAGGGCTGGTTCATGTCCCGTTCAGGCAATTGGCTGAGGGGCGCAATCATCGGCCATGGCTCGCTGCCAATAGCACAACAGGTGCGTGCAATCGTAAAAAGTGGGTATGACGGTGTCTTCTCCGTGGAATTCGAGGGCATTGAGGACACGCTCCTTGGAATTGAGTTGGGTGGAAAGAACCTGCGCCGCTTCGTGGAAATGGCACAGACCTACGACAAAATCTAATACAATGCAAACACAGTCGGATGGAAACATCGCGTCCTGACGCGCGGCCAATGGCCGCGCGAAAAAAACTGTGGATAAAACAGGAACAATGACTACAGGACAGAAAATGCTTGGGTTTGCCATTGGGGCAGCGCTGGTGGTTGGCATTGCTGCCGTACTGGTGTTTTTGCTGAAGGATGCCGATAGTTGCAGCGTTTCCAAGAGGAATGCCCGCCGGATGCTGTCTGAATTGCAGAACATGGCTCTTGAGCAGGAAGGCATTGCCGCAAAGGGCGAGGGTGAAGAGGCAAGGATTGCATTGAACCTGTCGGTCAAGGCAAAGTATGCCGTATTCAAGGCAAAGGACGGCAAGTTCACACCTGCGCAGAGGCTCCTGCTCAAGGAGACCTACGACATCCTTTCCTCGGCTAACTCGCGTGAGGAGGGCGGGGAGCTGCAAGAGGAAAGCGGCTCCAGGCTCAGGGCGTACATTTCGCCCATTGACGGCACGGTTCAGACATATTCGGTGTCAGTTCCCAAGAACTATGATCCGCAGACCAAGTGGCCGCTCATAGTGTCGCTTCATGGCCATGGCTGGTATGGCAGATTCCAGGGGCACCCAGCTCCGCAGTATTCAGGCGCGATATGCCTCTCGCCCCAAGGACGCGGCTCCACGGACTACAAGGAAATCGGCGAGGACGATGTGATGTCTGCCATCGAGGAAGTCAAGCGTGACTTCAACATAGACGAGGACCGCGTGTATCTCACTGGCACTTCCATGGGAGGCACTGGCTCCTTCTCCATTGCGACACATTATGCAGACCAGTTTGCCGCAATCATGCCCATCTGCGGAAACGCAGACAACGAGGCATGGTCTCTGCGCTGGGGCTGGAACAGAAAATATCCTGGACGCAACGACAAGCTGAGGAAGGCATTACAGGACAGGAATAACCCAAGGCACTGTGCCGAGAATCTGCTTATGCTGCCAGTTTTCATTGTGGCGGGCTCGGCGGACACCGTGGTTCCAGTGCAACATTCCCGTAGCATGGTGGAGTTTTTGCGGAGCTACAATGCCAACGTGCAGTACAGGGAATTCCCCAATTGCGGACATGGCGGCTATCCTAAGGAAAGCCTGGCCGACGCATTGGCGTGGACATGTTCATGGAAGCGCAATCCAGAACCGCCAAGCATCTACTGGAAGGCGGACAGGCTACGCCACGGCAAGGCATGGTGGACGCGCATGGAGCAGTTCGCCAAGCCCCTTGAACCTGGCCTCATCAAGACGGATGCGTCACCTGGCAAAATCACCGTGCGCACTTCCAATCTGCTGGCTTTTTCACTGCGCAGACCAACCAGCGTATGCGGCGACGGTGCAATCACATTGCAGGTGGATGGCAAGGTGTTCCAACTGCGGAGCAATATTGAGGCAGGCACGTGGCTGACTTTGCGCAAGGACCCAATTCATGGGTGGCTTGACGCCGTGGATGCAAAGCGTCCGGAATTGGTCAAGATGGCAGGTCTAGAGGGACCCATTGACGATGCCTTGCGGGCGCCATTTGTCGTTGTTGTCGGTACAACAGCCTCTTCCAATGAA
>JAFZZD010000049.1 GCA_017615955.1 Victivallales bacterium | reverse complement strand
GCCTGTTCTATAACTCCAGACAATTTGCAGAAACCGACTGGAATCAGGGTGATAGGACGTCTCAGGGCATACGTGCTGACTGATGAGGGGACGCGTCTTTTGGGGTCTGCTCCAGTCGAGATTGCCGCTGAAAAGGCTGTTGAGACACAACAAGTTGTGGGCAACAGGATTGCCGAACGGAAGACAAAAACGAGTCCATCGCATTCAAATGGCCCAAGGATAAGCGGAAAACAGAACAGGGGGAATTGAAAATGACAGGAAGTGCATGGATTGGAATACTTTGCGTACTGGCTATCGGTGCGGGGACATCTTATACCGCAATGAAGAAGATGAGTGCGCCATTGCCTGAGTACAAGAAGCCTGAACAGGGAGTGGCGGCATCGCCAGCACTGTCGCGCTCTGTTGAAGTTGTCAAAAAGAATAATGCGCCGTCAGTTGACCGTGATTGGGATTCCCTTTGGAAGAACAGCCTATTCCAAGATGACCGTACGGAGGATGACGCAACGGTGACGGAGAGCACGAATGCGCCTCAGGTGAACCAAAACATCGAATTTGAACTTGTAGGGCTTGCAAGGCTTGGACGCAAGGATGCACAGGTTCCAGTTGCCATAATCGTGCAGTCCGCCAACAACCAGCGCAACCGCTTTATCCGTCGTCCTGGAATGCCGCCGAATATGAACATGCCTGGCAATATGCCTGGGCGTGGGCCCATGCCTATGCCTGGGCGGATGCAGCCTGGAATTCAGCGCATTCAGCCCACCATGGAGCAACAGGCGAACGCGCAGACAGAGCCTGCGGACAAGAGCCTTTACCGTGAGGGAGACACGATAGCCAAGACCAATTACAAGGTTAAATCCATTATAATAGAGGAGAGCAAGGTTATTTTGACGCAGAATGGGCAGGAGACCGTGCTTGTTCTGGATGAGAAGAACACGAATAACTCGATAAGACGCGAGAATGTCAAGCGGCAGGAGCTTGCGCTTCGTGAGAAGTATAAACAGGCTGACGCTAAAAACACAAACGCAACCAAGACAACGCAGCAGCAGGCCAATCCCAACGTGCGGGAGAACATGCCAATGGGAAGATGGATGCCTGGCGGCGGAATGCCGCCGAACTTTGGAAGAAACATGAATGGCGGTCAGCCAGGCGGAATGCCGCAGCCGCCGAATTTTGGCGGGAACATGCCAGGCGGCAATATGCCAGGCGGCAACATGTCGGATGGACGCGCACAAGGAGGCAATGTTCAACCAGGTGGCAATGTGCAGGGAGGCACGTCAGGTGGCGGTTTCCAGGGAAATAGGCTAATGCACATCAGAAGCGGCATGAATACTGGACGATAAAAACAGAATCAATAATATAAGCGAGGTGCAAGAGATGTTTAAAGTGAAAAAGAGAGTATTGATGGCGGCGTTGCTGCCGTTGGCTACCCTTGTCTGGAATGGATGCCAGACAAGGACTGTGGCTGACAATGGCGTCGAGGGCGGGCAAAGGCCGTTGCCATTCACCAAGACGACTGTCCCGAAGGCTGAGTTGCTGGACGAATCGCCGCTCGGTGTTGATAAGGTCGAGAGCGAGGACCTTTCCAAGAAGGATGCAGAGCGCAAGATAAGCATTCCCGCGCGTGTCCAGAGCAGCCGTCCGAATGTGGATGTTTCGGATTATCCAGCTGGTGTCATAAAGGGGATTGCCGACCCTGACGAAGAGGTCAAGTTTGAGATAAACCTTGACAACGCACAGATCACCGAAATGGTCAGTCTGTTTGCAGCCAAGGAGGTCCTGAACTTCAGCTATCTCATTGACCCTGCGGTCAAGGGAGCTGTGACAGTCAACATCAGCACGACCATGAAGGCACGCGAAGTGTGGGACACGATGCAGCATCTGTTGTGGCTTGCAGGGGCTTACGCATCCCCTAGCCATGGCTTCATAAACATTCTTCCATTCGACAAGATGCCGAAGGAGCGCAAGATATTCGCAGACCATGAGATTCAGCCGAACGTAGAGGTCCTGTTTATTCCTATAAGGTATAGGAAAAGCGCTGACATCGTTAATC
>JAFZZD010000462.1 GCA_017615955.1 Victivallales bacterium | reverse complement strand
TTCTTCATGCTTCTTCCTCCAGAATCAGATGTTTCAACTTATTGTAATTTTGTATTCCAAGACCATTGCCGTGTATTTCAAGAAAGACTGGTGGATTCAGCGCAAACTGCCCTGCCCTCCACGCCAGGAAATATCCCGCCAGCGAAATCATCTTCGTATATAGCCCCGTGAATGGATTGTGGTTGCCTGTGTCGCCCGCCGCTGGCTTCGAGACGACTTGGTGAAAATGGCAGCCATTGACCATGGCACCCATTTCGGCGTAGTAGTCGCTGAGATTCTCCCGCGAATTGAAAGGCGGGTTGTTGCGGGCGTGCCCTATGTCCAGATGAAAGCCGATTCTGGCATCGCCGCTTGCGGTTCTAATCATCTCAATCCAGTCACGGCATTCCTTAATCGTGCATCCGTAATTGCGCTTGTCATCCTCCCTTTTGCCTTCATACGTATGCAGATTCTCAATGCCAATGTCCACTGGCGCATTTAGCAAGGGCGCCATTCTTTTTATGAAGTTCTCCAGCAGGTGCTCTTTCTGTTCAGGAAAAGCCGTCGCAGTGACAGCCGGGACATGCAAAGTCACCCTATGGCATCCCAGGCGCAATGCCCTCTCCGCCGAGGCACGCAAGGCTCCGCCATCCTCCTTGGCTGTCAGATTCGGCAGATGCAGCGAAAGACATTTGCCACCCTCGCTACGCCAGGCATTCAATGCCTCAAGCAGCCTGGCCTCTGGCAAATCCAGCAATGCGCTGTCCCGCAATTCAAGATGGGGTATGCGCAATTGGCGTGCCTGCTCTATGTTTTCCAGTGTCTCCCATAAGGTGCATACACCGAATTGCCCAAACAGCCTCTCCCTTTCCGCGAGAGGCCATCTGCGTATGTCGGCAGAGGACATTTCGCGTATGGAGCGGTGCCAGCAACCAGTATCATTGCTCCATATCTCATACATGGGCGGACCGCCTGCGGCCTTGTCGGGGTCAAGGCCACGCATCACATTCTCGCCGTCATTGTGCTTGTGCCCCGCAATCAATGCACCAATGGCACCACGCGCCATGGCATCAGCCAATGCCTGCCTGGCCTCGTCTGGCCAGCTTTCTGGAGGCACATGGGTGCCAAGCAAATAGCCAGCATTGTCTGGCAATGCGGCCATGGCACGCAAATCCGCCTCTGGCGGCTCATAGTTTGCGCTGTCCACCAGCAGCACAGGCGCATTCGCTGGAGGAGCAACATACCAGGGCGACGCATTTTCGGCCTTGGTGCGGAATTCCGCATTGCCAGGCGTGGAGCACCAGGGCAGCCCAAGGCTCTGGATGTACGCCAGCATCCTGCTGTTCTGGTCTTCCGTGCCAAGCGCCGTCAAATCCCCAATCGCCATGAGCAAATCAGGGGCCTGCTGGCGCAGGTCCGCCTTCAGCCATTCCATAACCTGGTATTTCACCGCCTTACGGCAGTCTGTCAGATGCAAATCTGCTATTACCGCTATCTTCATTTGTGTTGTATGTGGGCGCCGATGTTTATGTGGGCGCCGAGGCGGCGCCCACTCAAGT
>JAFZZD010000461.1 GCA_017615955.1 Victivallales bacterium | reverse complement strand
GGAAGGGCCATTGGTCCTTCCCCCTCCCCACAAATGAACAATCACTTGCGATTGGCTCGGAGCTGGCCGCAGGCAGCGAGGATGTCGTCGCCTTTGCGGTGGCGTATGGTGGCCTGTATGCCGTTGCGCTCCAGGACTGCCAGGAATTTGTCGCAGGTGGATTTATCGGGGGCCTTGAGGCGGGAGGAGCCGTTGTTGCAGGGGATGAGGTTGACTTTGGCGTGTGCCTCATGCGCCAGGGAAGCAAGTGTCCTTGCGTTGCTTTCGCTGTCGTTGAGGCCACTGACAAGCACGTATTCGAAGGTCACCATGCGCCCCGTGTTCTGGCGGTAGTATTTGCAGGCCTCGATGATTTCGGCGATGGGGCGCCTATGGCGTGGCGGTATGATTTGCGCACGGATATTGTCATCAGGTGCATGGAGTGAGATTGCCAGGTTCCATGGCCTCTGCAAATCAGCCAGACGCCTGATGCCGTTTGTAATGCCGCTGGTGGAGACAGTGATGTTCCTGCAGCTCATTCCCATGCCATGTTCCTGGTCGCAAAGCCAGTTCAATGCCTGGACCAGGTTGTCGAAGTTATGCATGGGTTCCCCCGTCCCCATGACAACCACGTTGTCCACAATTTTGCCAGCCTCGTGGCTTGCCAGCACAACCTGGTCCACGATTTCCGCCTTGCTTAGATTCCGCACGAATCCCAGGCGCCCGCTTTCGCAGAATGCGCATCTTACTGCGCATCCCACCTGCGTGCTAATGCAGACCGTGTTTCTTTCAGGTGCGCGAATCAGCACGGTCTCCACGGTAGCCTCATCCCATAGCTGGGACAGCCACTTCACGGTCTGGTCCTCCGCGCAGAGTTTTTCAACAGGATTGACTGCGCAGGGATAGAAGTCCTTTTCCAGCGTTGCCCTGAGTTGCGCCGGCACGTTTCCCATCTCGTCAAACGAGACTATTGCCTTTTCATTCACCCACTGCAGGATTTGTTTCAGCCTGAATGCGGGCTGCTTTTGGGCTGCCAGCCATTCGCCCAGTTCCTTGTCGGTCAATTCCCTTATGGCTTTCTTATGCATGGTATCAATTCCTGGGTTCCGTTGCGCCGTTGTTCCGCATGGTTGTTCCGCGCGGCCAGGGCCGCGCGTCATGACGCAGAACCTCCGTATGACTGCTGTTGCCCTGCGTGGCCAAAGCCACGCTTTTTTCCTTCAGTGTGCCTCTGTAGATACGAAGTTCTGGATAGTTCTGAAGAACCAGAGGCTCTTCATCAAGGGCACGCAATTCAAGCAAGGGAAGTTCCATTGCACGCAGGGCATCCATTCCCTTGAAGTCAATCTGCAATGTTCTTTTCCGCCCGATAGGGACATTCGGGCTGAACGCCTTCCACTCCCACTGCTGCACAGCGGGTATGAATGGGCTGAGCACGTATGCCACCTTGCAATCGGGTGGCAAATCCGTCTGCATATCCTTCACATATCTTATTTTCATACGCAGGTAGAAGTTCTCCACCAGGATGGTCCCCACATCCAAAAGCTGCGGCATTGCAAGATAGAGGGTATCGCTTCCGTCTTCTTCCATTGCCTCGCGAAGCGTAAGCGCTGAAGCGGGTTCCACTTCTGCCCCTTGCTTGCTGGACAGCATTTCCGCGCATTTCCGCGCTGAGCACTGGAAAGCAGCATGAGGCAGGCGCCACAATGATGTGTAGAGCAGAGAACAGCACAGGATGAGCCACAATGTGCATGTCCTGAAGCTGAGCCGCCCGCCATTGAACAGTATTGCAAAGCACACGTCCAGCAAGGCGACTGTGGAGCACCCCAGGGCAAAGCATGAGGCCTTGAAGGACACGAAGTCAAGGCACAAGGCATTGCATACGACCGCAAGCCAGAACAAGACGCCTGACACGGCGACTATGAGGCAAAGCCATGCAACCAGGCGCAGAAGGCATGCAAAGAAGTCCCTGTACCTGCGGAGCACGATTTCCGAGTGTACGCCCATAAGCACGGCAAATGGCCCAAGCACTGGCAGCAGATGCAAGGGCGAGCCACCTGGAAGGACAAGGAACAGCACAAATGTGGAGGAGACGATTACGCGCAGATAGTGGCAGGCGGTTCTGTGAAGTTCGAATTGGCGCAATGCCAGGCAGAAAGGCGCCCATGACAGGAGTGTCCATGGCAGAAGATAGAAGGCTGTCTTGGGCAGCATGCCCACAAGGTGCCAGATATAATCTGCAAAAGTCTCTGGTGGATTCACGAATGCAAGTGCCTTCCATGGCAGGAGAGGCGTATTCGGGAATACAAAGTACCTTGCCACCATAAGCGCCAGGGCTACGAGGGCGGATACGATGTGCTGTGAACTCTGCAGGGTTTCAAAGCCATCAAGCCTGTTCCATAGGAAGAACATTGGCAGATAGAATATCAAGACTGCCTTGAGTCCCCATCCGAAAGTGCAAATGAACACCAGTGCCAGTGCAATGGTCCATGCAATTCCCCACTGCCTTTTTGACCAGCCGTAGATATAGAGGAGATACCAGGCGCAGGAGATGAGGCATGAGGCGACAATGTCCACATTGGCCAGGATGCCAATCTTGAATGAAACCACGGAGAGCATCACAATGCACGAGGCGATAATGCCAGCAAATGATGATTGCAGTTTCAGGGCGAATATGCCAGATGCAATGGCGATTATTGCAAGGGCGATGAATGCAGGGAGCCTCAAGGCGAAAGTGGTGGGAATACCGCCAAGTGAGCAGATTTTTACCAGCCATGGATAGAGCGGGTAGCCTGGCACGGAAACGCCATACAACGCAGTTTCAGCAAAGCCATCGCCAGCCATTTCAAGTGCGTAGGCCGCATTCAGGGCCTCGTCGCTTCTGCGCAACTGTGGAAGACTGATATTGGCCATAAACACCAGCAGTGACAGCGTCACGAGAAGAGCTATGCTTTTCCAGGAAGGCTTTGTATCAACAAACAACATTGTACCACTGCCGCAAAACCTGCGGGTTCCCAAGAATTAGTAGATGTGTTTTTTTAAAAATTCAAGGGGTCCTTCTTTTTTTTGTTCCTTGGGTTCATTGTCGGCAGGTTCTGTATTCTGAACTTCATTCTGCTTTGGCATGTCCTTGGAACGATACATTTCGCTTGCCTCGTCATAGACAAAGCCGTGCTCCGTCATATATTTGTAAATGAAGTCATGGGCGATTGCCGCTTTCAACTTTTCCTTCTGGGCATTTACCAGCCTTTCAAGACGCTTGTCCTGTGATTCCCAATTTTCAGCTTCCAGATACGACTTTGAAGTCTTGTCAGGATCTTTAGGGGAATACCCATTATCAAGCAGCATTCTTGGTGCCACTTTCAGGATTTCAACCCTTCTGGCGGAATCCACAACCAGCTTCTGCTTGTGCATTGCCTGCTTGAGTTTCTTCTTTATGAGCTTGTCACATTCATCGGGATCAAAGCGGGCGATGGTATCGTCGTCAAAATCCCTGATGGGAATCCAATAGGAACCGATATGCACATGGCCCAAGTTGTTCTTGCCCTGGTATCTGCCCGTGATTGTCCTGGCATATTTCACCCGCTGGACAACCGAAATACGCTCACCGATCTTGAACGGAGCGTACTTCTTGCTGATTTCCAGAAATAAATCTTCTTGACTTTTTACTTTGTAGGTCTTTGCCAAAACTTCTTCGACTTCCTTCAAGGCATTTTTATATACCTGTGTCCATGACATGCTTGGCTTTTTGACAGGAAACTCAATCTTGTTCTGCATTGCGACCAGTTCTCGATCCACCTTTTTCGCCACTTCCTCATCCAAAGCCTGCTTTGCATTTTCCAGGCAGTCGGCGGCACTCTCCTGTGCGTTTGACATCTGCACAAGGACAGCAAAAAGAACTAGAATCAAAAATGACTTGACTCCCATACGCATAAACTCAATCTCCCCTGTTGTAGAATCTGCAAATATAGTTCCAGGCCTCCTGTGCGTCGTCACTATAATGGAAGATATTCAAATCCTTCTCGGAAATCAAGCCCTTTTCCACAAACATATTCCAGTTGACCAGTTTCTCCCAAAAGGCTTTTCCGAACAGTATGACAGGCATGGGTTCTATCTTGCCGGTCTGTATCAAGGTCAATGCCTCGAAAAGCTCGTCCATTGTGCCAAAGCCGCCTGGGAAGCACCCCAATGCCTTCGCCCTTTTGAGGAAATGCATCTTCCTTATGCTGAAATAATGCAGCTGAAAACTCAAATCAGGAGTGATGTACTTGTTGGCATGCTGCTCGAATGGCAGCACTATGTTCAATGCGGCGGAAATGCCACCTGCATCGGCGGCTCCCCTGTTGCCAGCCTCCATTATCCCGCCACCGCCACCAGTAATGACCACAAATGTCTTGTCCGTGCCGTCCTGACGCTGGCTCTCCCTGGTGACAATCCTGCCGAAGTCCCTTGCCATCTGGTAGTATCTGCTGGCGCCTAGGTCCTGCTGCGCCTTGTCCAGCTTCGCATGGAATTCTGCGGAGTCAGGATGCGCCTTCATATCGGCCAATGCCTTTTCCAGATTGGCGGTCGCCTCCTCCGGCGACTTGATGCGGGCGCTGCCGAATATGACAAGCGTGGACTGTATCTGGTACAAGTCCATGAAATAATCAGGCTTGAGATATTCCAGTTCAAGCCGGATAGGACGGCAGCAATCGGACTTGAGGAACTCCAGATCCTCGTATGCCTTTACCGTTGCATTGCTGACATTCACATTCTTCCCGAGCAAGCTATCGTACATATCATTCTCCATGGTTGCCGCATTAAGGTGCTGGCGCTTCCTCGCCTTCCGGCTTGGGTTCCGCGTTCTGCTGCTCCTTCTTCATCCTGAAATCAGCCGCAACGGACTTTGGCATCCACTCGCCAGTCCCTTCAGGCTCGCCGGCTTCCTTGACGAATTCAAAGTCATCTGTACAACCAATGGTCTCCCCGAATTTCTCGACTGCATTTTCGAAGAAGTCTTTCGTGATTTCAGGCTTAATGCGCTCAATTTCCTTCTTCAGAAGGACATTGTACAGGTTTTCAAAATACACGTCCCTCTGTATCCAGTTCTTGACATTGGTGGAACGCCTTTGGACTTTGTTGGCGAGATATAGCTTTGGAACGTAGCCTTCAGACATCAGCAGGTCAGGATACACCATAAACACCCAGTCGTTTACAAATCCTTCCTTTATTGCCTTGTACCTGCGTTGTTCCTGCAAGACATATTTTTCCACCATCTTCTGGTTTACTTCATCATAGAAGAGGGCCTGGGTGTCTTCATCCAAATCGTTTCTGCTGATCATCCTGAAGCCGATTTTTATCCTGTTTACCGTAACCGCCTCAAGGCGTCCCTCGATCCTATTTGCGCCATAGCCACGCCCGCCACGCAAAGTTATGTTGGTGACGTATGGCTTCTTCTTGCCCTCCTCAATCTTGTACATCGGGTACTTTTCCTGCCCCTCCCGCTCCAGGTCCTCAACTGCCTTTGGCTTGCAATGCTTCTCGAATATTCCCAGAAGCTCCTTCTCCAAGTCGTCACGAATCTTGAGCATGTCCCTTTTCACAATATTCTTCAAACGCCCTTTCTCCAAATCCCATTTCGGTATCGGGATTTCCAAATACTTGGACATGTTCGGGTATGAATCAGGCATGTCCTCCATATTGCGCCATTTGTTCTGCTCGGAGACGATGAATTTGCGGCGGTCCCTGTTCTGTTCAGTTCTTATATCCTCTTCATATTTTGTCGAGCGTGTGTTCAGCAGAAGCGCGATCTTATCTCTGGTAACGGTCTCCTTGGCGCGCCTTTCAGCCTCCTTGTCAATTTCCCTTAAGATTTCCTTTCTCTGCGCTTTCCAGACATTGGGGTCCAATGCCTGTTCCGCCTCGCCTGCCTCACCAGCTTCGCCTGCTGCCTGCTCGCCTGCGGGCGGCGCATCTGCTGGCGGTGCATCCTGCGCATAAACCGCACACGCAAATACACATACACACAGCAAACCCATCAGCCCCAAAACACGTTTTCCACCAGTAAAAATGTCCATTCCACTTCCTTCCGTCATGTATTGTTATTTTATTATGATATGTGTGCACCCAAAGTCAAAAGGCTTTGTGAACGCGAAATGTAATACATTATCGCCATAAGACAATGCGCCCATTGTTTTTTTTATGATTGGTCATCAGATGAAACTTGTATGTGAGGATGCTCCGCGCGGCCAGGG
>JAFZZD010000460.1 GCA_017615955.1 Victivallales bacterium | reverse complement strand
GGGTTACGTCTTTCAAAGCCGTGATTTCGAGCTTCTCCTGGGCAATGCCACGGACGGCGGATTCGCGTCCGGCGCCCGGTCCCTTGATGCGGACTTCGACTTCGCGGAGACCGTAGGTGGCCATTGCCTTCTTGGCTGCGTCGGTCGCTATGAGCTGTGCAACGTATGCGGTGCTTTTGCGTGAGCCCTTGTAGCCCAGCTTGCCGCCTGTTGACCAGCTGAGGATGTTGCCATTCTGATCAGAGATGGCCACGCGTGTGTTGTTGAATGTGGAGTCCACGTGGACGATGCCGGAGAGGACCTGGCGGCCTCCCTTGCCCTTGCGCTTCGTCACCTCAACGGCCGGGGTTTCTGCCTCGGTGTTCTTGATATCGGTTGCTTCTTCTGCCATTTTTACTCCAAATCTCCCTATTGTGGGTGGTGTGATGTTTTTGTTTGAACTAATCTGCCGGCTGGTTGTGGGTTACTTGCCCGCGTTTGCCTGCTTACGTTCGGACCTGTCGCGGATTGCGCCGACTGTCTTCTTGGAGCCCTTGCGGGTACGTGCATTTGTCTTTGTACGCTGTCCATGGCAGGGCAGGTTGCGCTTGTGGCGGACTCCCCTGTAGCAAGAGATGGCAGTGAGGCGACGAATGTTCTGTGCGACTTGTCTTCTCAAGTCACCTTCCACCAGGAAGTGGTCTTGAAGGATCTGGAGAATGGCGGTGATGTTGGCGTCAGTAAGGTTTCCTGCCGGCGTCATTGGGTCGATCTTTGCCATTTCGCAGATTTTGTCGGCAGTGGACGGGCCAATGCCGTAGAGATACGTTAACGAAATGTTGGTGTGCTTGTTGTTTGGAATGTCAATACCGAGAATCTTTGGCATTTTATTGGTTCCTGACTTTGGATTGCGGCCTAGGCCGCGCTCTTTGTTTTTTCCGTTGAATTTGCCCTAAATCCAGAATGTTCGCAATCTTCAGCCCTGGCTCTGCTTGTGGCGCTTGTTCTTGCAGATTACACGGAGAACACCTGCGCGCTTGACAATGCGGCAGTTGTTGCACATTCTTTTCACTGATGCTCTGACTTTCATGTTTTCCTTCCCATTTTGAATTGGATAAGAGACACGTTTTACCTGGCTTCCTTGACGGAGGCCTGGCTTTTCGACCTTTCCTTGGGCTGCCATGTTCGGTTATGATGGCGATGCCCTTGTCCAGGGTATCAAAATACAGGTTTCAAGGTGGTGGCGCACCAGTGGGGCATTGCCAGGATTGCCGCATTCCGAATTGCTTCGGTAACGCCTCTTTCACGGCAGATGACCTTGATTGAAACAAGTAAAATGAGCTGATAATTTAACAGGCTTGTTTGTTTTTGCAATGCCCAAGCCCGCAAATTGGCATTGTCCAGTGCAAAAAAACTAGCGCTGGCGGTAGTTTATGCGCCCTCTGGTGAGGTCGTATGCGGAAATCTCCACAGAAACCTTGTCCCCGGGGAGGACGCGGATATTGTGTGTGCGCATCTTTCCGCAGATGTATGCGCGAATGATGTGGCCGTTTTCGAGTTCCACATTGAACTCGGTGCCTGGCAGCAGTTCCTTGACTACGCCTTGAAGGGTTATTGTGTCTTTTGATTGTTTAGGCACGTAAGTACCTCCGCTTGGTTTTTGGTTATGAGTATCTGGTTTTCGAAATGAGCCGATAGTGATCCGTCGGCTGTGCGCACAGTCCAGCCGTCCTTTTTGTCGAAGGTGATTTTCCAGGTGCCTGCATTGATCATCGGTTCGATGCAGATCACCATTCCCGCCACCAGCTTGGGGGATTTGCCGTGGATGTAGTAGTTTGGCACTTCCGGTGCCTCGTGCATGTTGCGCCCGCAACCGTGCCCCACCATGTCACGCACCACGCCGAAGCCGGCGGCCTCTGCCACCTGCTGCACCGCACGGCCGATGTCGCTGACGCAATTGCCTTCAACGGCGGCGGCTATGCCAGCCTTCAAGGAGGCTTCAGTGACCTCAAGAAGCCTGCCAGCCAGCTGGTTTGGCACAAATCCAGCGCAGACGGTCCTGGCATTGTCCCCCACGTATCCGTCCAATGTCACGCCCACATCCAGGCTCACCACATCGCCTGGCTGGACAATCCTGTCCTTGCGGCCTATGCCATGTACAACCTCGTTGTTAAGCGAGATGCAGATGTGCCCAGGGTAGCCGTGGTAGTTGAGGAAAGCGCTTTTGCCGCCAGTGTCTTTTATGAACTCGGCTGCTAGCATGTCCAGGTCCGCTGTTGTCATGCCGGGCGTTACCGCCTTGCATATCCTGTCCAGCACTTCTGCGGAGGCGTGTGCCGCGTTGCGGATGCCTTCAAGTGCCTTGCCTTCGTACAGATGTATGGTATCCCGTCCCATTCAGCCCGTCACGTCCTGTTCAGATGCCCAGCACCTTTGCCATTTCTGCGTAGTTGTCTTCAGGGGAGCGGTCTGTGCTGACAGTGCGCTTGAGCAGTCCCTTCGCCTCGTAGTATGACACCAGCGGGGCTGTTTGCTCCTCATAGACCTTGAGGCGGTTTGTGGCTGTTTCCACGCTGTCGTCGCTGCGCTGGTAGAGTTTTGCGCCGCACTTGTCGCAGATGCCTTCCACCTTTGGCTTCTGCGAAATCACGTTGTAGATTGCCCCGCAGTCCTTGTTGGAGCACATTCTGCGGCTTGTGAGCCGTCCCATGAGCATTTTCGCGTCTGCCTCGATGAGGACGACTGCGGCCATGGTGTCGTTTCCGTCCTTGAGGATCTTGTCCAGCATGTCGGCCTGTGGCACGGTGCGCGGGAAGCCGTCCAGCAGGCATCCATGTTCCTTGATGTCCGCCTTTGCGATTCTGTTCTTCACCAGTTCCGCCACGATTTCATCGGAGACCAGTGCGCCGCTGGCGATCACGTCCTTGACCTTTGCGCCAAGAGCGGTGCCTGCTGCCATTTCATCCCTGAGCAGCTGTCCTGTGGAGACGTGTATGACGCCTGTCCTTTCGCAGAAGATGTCCCCCATGGTTCCCTTTCCCGCTCCTGGAGGTCCTATGAAAATGTATATGTTGGCCATGGCTTCAACCTTTTAGTTTTCCTTTCCCTGGGTTATGATGACTTTGCCTTCCGCGACTTCCAGCAACGCTATGTCCAGCCAGTCCATTGGCTCGGTTGTCTGCGGGTGCACCAGTTGTTTTGCTCCTTTTGCAAGCTGCTCGGCCCTGCGTGAAACGCCGTTGATGAAAAGGCGCACATCCTTGACTTGTGCCCTTGCTCTGGCAAGATATTCCTCGTTCATTTAATTCTACTCCCAAAGTATAATGAACCATTTGAAAACAAAATTGCCGAAATTTAACGCAATGTACGCTTTTGTCAATCGCGAAAATGCAATTTTCCTGACAAAAATGCGGAATTATGGTAATCGGTCACTCCCCGCTATGTTTCCATGCGCGTGTGGCGTCCATGCGGGCGCCGAAGCGGCGCCCACTCAGGTTGCCTTCGCGAGAACACGCAACTAGCATAGATATCGCTGTTTGAGGTTGCACGATTTGTTTTCCAGTTGCCAGGAGCGGTGTCCATTCAGGTTGGCCAACCTGAGCGGATGTCCAACTGACGAAAACATACAAGTTGCTCAACTTGAGTGGGCGCCGCTCCGGC
>JAFZZD010000459.1 GCA_017615955.1 Victivallales bacterium | reverse complement strand
TCGGTCCGATTGTTCCTGATGTGCGCCACGCTGTGCCTGCTTTTGCGGGTGCCGCTGTGGGTGTGCGTGATTGTGGTTGTGTTTGCCGAGTGGGCGTATACTGTGCGCGGCGGGGTTAAGGCAGTTATCGGCGTGGATATGATCAAGACCATTTGCATGCTGGTGACGGTGGTGCTTACGCTTATTCTTATTGCGGTTGAAGTGGGGGCTCCGGACACTTCCATGATGAAGGTGTTTTATTTTGACGATGTTAACCACCCGCAGTTCTTTGTAAAGCAGCTGCTGGGTGGACTGTTCACCGTTGTTGCCGCCACGGGCCTGGACCAGGACCTCATGCAGCGCACGCTTGCCTGCAAGAACGTACGCGACTCGCAGAAAAACCTTATTGTGTCCTCCCTGCTGCAGATTGTGGTGATTTCGCTGTTCCTTCTGCTGGGGGTGTATATGTACCAGTACGCTTCTCTGCATGGCATTGACGCCACCGGCGACGCGCTGTTCCCCGCCGTGGCGTGGTCTTCCGGCCTTCCGTGGATTGTGGGAGTGCTGTTCATAGTTGGCCTTGTGATGGCGGGCTTCCCCGCCGGCGGCTCCGCCCTCACCGCCCTCACCACGTCCTTTACAATAGATATCCTTGGCAGAGAGCCCGGCGCCACCACTCCCGTCAATAGCCAGCTTGACTCTCCTGTCAATAGCCAGCTTGACTCTCCCGTCAATAGCCAGGATGACTCTCCTGTCAATAGCCAGCTTGACTCTCCCGTCATTCGCCGGCTTGACCGGCGAATCTCTGTCAGAGTTATCGTCCACACCTGTATGGCTGTGCTTATGGCCGTAAGCATTTTGGTTTTCAACGCCCTCAACAATACCAGCGTCATCAACGCCGTCTATCGCCTTGCCAGCTACACCTACGGCCCCATCCTGGGCCTGTTCGCCTTTGGAATCCTCTTCAAGGCCCCGGTCCATGACAAGTTTGTGCCCGTTGTGGCGGTTGTGGCACCCCTCATTTGCCTTGTGCTTGATTTGAATTCAGTTTCATGGTTTGGCGGCTACCATTTCAGCTACGAAATCCTTCCCTTGAATGGATTGTTAACCATGGCAGGTTTGTTGCTGATTAGAAAGCATTGACACTCAATTATTTACACAAAGTACCCGGGTACCTTAGCACCCGGGTACTTTGCTTAAACACCTGATTAACAGCTACTTGCCAATCACGTTATTCGCGCGAAAGGCGAACGGCGCCGATGGCAAGGAGCGTCTGGGCGGCAATGTAGGTGAGCATCACCAGGAATTCGCGGCCAGGGAAGTCTCCGTTGAAAGTGCCGATGGCAATCAGGGAATCGGAGAAGGTGAACAGCAGGGCTCCAACCAGAAGGATCCACCAGGTGCAGGTGCGGAAGCGGAACACGCCGGCCAGGGTGCTGAAGATGAGCAGCATCAGGGCAAAGCCATAAACGCACATAGGCACAAGCATGGCACCGTTTACGCCGATGGCAATGATGAGAACCGCTGTAAGTGCAGCCATTGCGATGATTGCGGGAATCCAAGTCTTTGCCTTGAAGCCTTTCCAGGACTTACCGCCAAACAGGCACATATAGCAAATGTGCCCTGAAAGGAATGCCACCATGCCGGCTACAAAGAACAGGAAGCCGTCATAGATAAGGAATACATCCCCTACGCATCCAAGCAGCAGCGCAAGGACAAGCAGAC
>JAFZZD010000048.1 GCA_017615955.1 Victivallales bacterium | reverse complement strand
GTCTTGGGATACTTCCCCCACCCACCTTCCGCCTCTAACATAGCCCCTGAAAACCATGTTTGCAAGGGGGAAAACAAAGATGTATTCATTACTACACTTTTTAGCGAATTCACTAAAAATCGCTAAAAAGTCGTGATTCTTGTAGGAAAGGCAGAACATCTTTAATGTATCTGCATATCATTTGGTGAGGCATTACAGGCAGAACTACTTTGAATTAGTTGCTATATTTCATTAAAGTTTTGTTCAGGCCTGCTGTCGGCAGCCGCAGTTTGTAATCAACGGAAACAAGATATATTTGCCAAAATCACAATGTTAATCGGGAGATTCTGCATGTATTCTTGTGTTTTGAAACGGGTTGCCTTTTGCGTGCTGGCGTCATTATGCCTTTACGGTTTTGACATTGTAAAAAATGAAAAATGCGCAGAAATCGTGCTTCCAGAGAACGCATACGAAAGCAGCCGCCTAGCGGCCAGGGAACTGGCGGAATATGTCCGTAAGACCACTGGCAGGGAAATCAGGATAGCCATAGGCAAATCTGACGCCGCCAGTAGAATCCACATAGGCACCTTGGACACGCTGAAGAACATACCGCCCTCTGCCGCAAAGGCGCTGGCATCCGCAAAGCAAAAGGAGGCGTACTATATTTTCGCCCGTGGACGGGATATGTACATCATCGGCAAGCAAGAGGTGGCCGAATTATATGGAACATACCAGTTCATCGAGGACAAGCTGGGCGTGCGCTGGCTGAAGCCCTCAGACGGTATGGACAACGGCGAATACACGCCAAAGCTGAAGGACATTGCATTCCCCGACTACGAGAGATTCAGCGAGCCGGCCTTCGCGGTCCGCAGGCTGGACCAAGTCTCCTCCTACGCAAATGTCATCCCGAAAGCAGGCAAGACCTGGGCCACCCGCAATGGATACCAGACACCCGCCGCATACAGCCTGCCCATCCCATACGACAAGCCTGAATCGGAAACGTATAAGTTCTACGCCCCGCGCATCCCAAGAAATGCCAACAAGCTGGGCGGCGGACATACCACCTTCGTAAGGCCAATGCCGCCTAAAACCACCTTCGACCAGCACCCCGAATACTTCGCCTTGATTGACGGCAAACGCATCAAAGGCGAACAATACTGCATCTCCAATCCAGAAGTGCGCCGCAATGTGGCCAACTACATCATCGGCAGGCTGGATGAAACCAAGGGCTTGGGCGAATATACCTTCGGCATGGTGGACACCAACGCAGGCTGGTGCGAATGCGACGAATGCCGCAAACTGGATGGAAACGACACCTTCGCTGGCAGCTACCAGAATGTCTCCACACGCTTCCAGAAAACCGTCAGGGCCATCGCGGAAATGGTCTATGAAAAATATCCTGACGCGGACTTGCGCACCTGGGCCTACCATACATACAGGATGCTGCCGCAAGGCGTCTCCATCCACCCGAAGATGAAATTGCAGCTATGCCTCCATGGACGCTGCTACGCACATTCCCTGGATGACCCAGACTGCCCCCGCAACGCGCAGTTCTACAAACTGCTGCTGGACTGGCTCAAGGCCGCCCCTGAACTCTACACATACGAGTATTTCTCGCCCTCGCATCCCTACTATGTATGCCATGAGCAAATCATCGGCAAGGACCTGCGCCTCTACCAGAGGCTGGGCCTTTACGGCTGGAAAGACGAAGGCGTCTTCCCAGACAGCAAATTCTACCCGCCCAGAAAAAACGACACGCGCAAAGACCTGATGCCCTCCAACTGGCAATGGGCATACGTCACAGCAAAACTGCTCTGGAACCCCAGTCTGGACGAAAAGGCCATCTTGGACGAAGCAGAAAGGCTGTATTACGGCAAGGCATACCCCATGATGAAACAATACCACGCTCTGCGCCGGAAACTCTGGCTGAACACCCCGATCTGCATGGGCTATCCATACGGGGACGACAGGCGCCCCCATGTCCTGAATATGCCTGATTCAGGAAAGACGCTTTTGGCATTGCTTGACGCGGCACAGGGTCTGGCCGCAGGAGACAAGGTGCTGGAGCATCGTCTGGCAGAAGACCGCCGCTGGCTTGTCGAATACTGGATCAAGCCCAACCAGGAGACAAAGACCAAGCAAGGGAAAAACCTGAAGGCGCCCATGGTAAAGTCACAAGTCGTCATTGACGGCAAGGGCGATGACAATGCGTGGGTCAGCGCATTCTACCTTACTGACGGGCTAAGGCAGTCATCCGACAAAACGGAACTGCCCACTCCACTGCGCACCACGCTGGGCATTCTCTGCGACCAGGAGAACATGTACTTCCTGGTCACCGCACTTGAGCCGACTTTACTGAAAAACGCCATGAAAGGGAAAAAGAACCCGAGCATATTGAAAAACGAGAGCATTCATCTGTTGCTGTCTCCTCCAAGCACCTCAAATGCAATCCATCATCTGCAAATCAATCCCGAAGGCAAAATTATAAGCTCAAACTTCCCGCAGCCAGCGGAAGTCAAGGCAAAAATAATGGATGACCGCTATGTCATAGAGGCAAGAATCCCCATGGCAAAACTCAAGTTGCCAAAACAGGGTGAACTCTGGCGGATTAACTTCATGCGAACCAGAAGGATCAACGACCAACTCACGCCACTGAAGGAGGGCGTTCCATGCTCCTTCACACTGGACGGCAGCAGCATTAATAATGCCACCGCCTTCCGCCCCCTGGAAATTGGCAAACAATACCTTAAAAACGGCACATTTGACGATGTGGACGACAAGGGCAAGCCAAAGGCCTGGTCCCTGGACAAGAATGCCTCCATGGTCAAGGCTGGCAATGGCTACGCCTTGAAGCTGGACAAAGGCGCGTCATACCAGCTACTTGCCAGCGGCGAACTGGGGCAGAAGCCCTCTCCCCGCAAGATATCATACTCGTTCAAGGCATCTGGCAAAGGCAAGCTCTTCGTGTACATGATACGATACAATGACACGCCTGACCCAAAGGCAAAGCACGGCTATCGCCGCGTCATACATCACCCCGCCGGCAATGGCGGCACATTTGCACTGACGCAAAGCCCGCAGCTCTTTTCAGGCAAATACACCATCCAGCCCAACGAATGGATTGGCTTCCGCTTCACCAGCCAAGGCGAAGCCATCATAGACGACGTCTCCCTCCACCTGGAAACTCCTTAACGCAGAGGCGCAGTATTTTTAACGCAGAGACGCAAAGGCGCAGAGACGCAGAGTTTTAACGCAGAGGCGCAAAGGCGCAGAGACGCAGAGTTTTTATAGTGCTTTGTTTCCTGTATGGGTAGGCAATAAGTGCCCGTAGGGCACTGTCCACAGTCCACAGTCCACAGTCCACAG
>JAFZZD010000458.1 GCA_017615955.1 Victivallales bacterium | reverse complement strand
TCACATTAGAGCGCCGCTTCGGCGCTCACATTATATGCTTAGTTCTTTTTAGCAGATAACTTGAATATCGCCAGCACGAACAGGAACAGTGCCAGAACGATGAGCATGATGGAAATGGTCACCAACGTGGCATTGCCCCATTTCTGGATGATGAGGCAGACCAGTGCCCATATTGAGATGACCAGCATGAAGAACATGGGGAGCATGGCAAAAAGGGCAGGGCGCTTCTTGCGCATGAGCCAGAGCGTGACCGACAACAGCGTCAGTGCGGCAAGCAGCTGGTTTGATGCACCGAAAACAGGCCACATGTCATTGCCTTCGCCGCTGAGCGCCAGATATGCGCCAGCAATCAGCACGATTACAGTGGCGGTCCAGCGGTTGCCGATGAAAGTACGGAAAGCGGAGGGCTTTGCTTCTGTTTTGGCCTTGGCCTGCGGCTCGTCAGAATTGTCCTTTGGCATAGTGAGTTCCTGCCACACGAAGCGTGCCAGGCGCATTGCCGTGTCAAGCGAGGTCAGCATGAAAGCGGAGATTGCCAGGCTGATGAAGTTGTAGCCTATTTTGTAGCTAATTCCTGCCGCTTCGCAGAAATGTGCAAGACCTTGTGCAAACGCGATAGGCGCTGGCACCTTGGATGCGCCAGTCAGCAAATTCTTGACGCCGTTCATGTCCAGATATGCAACACTGATGATGGACAGCACAGCCAGCACACCTTCAACCAGCATGCCGCCGTATGCTACGGGCTGCATGTCCTTTTCATTATTAATCTGCTTTGATGATGTGCCAGAGGCCACCAGTGAATGGAAACCTGAACAGGCACCGCAGGCGATGGTGACGAACAACAGCGGGAATATGCCAGGAAACGCGCCGTTTGGCACATTCACGGCTGGCATTGCGATGGCGGGCTTTGCGGCGATCACTCCAATCAAACCCAGGATCATCATCGCGTAAAGTAGGAAGGAATTCAGGTAGTCACGGGGCTGGAGCAGCACCCAGACAGGAATGATGGATGCGCAGAACGCATAGTAGAACAATCCGCAAATCCAGATGTTGCGGGCAGTGGATGCTTTGCCCACAACTGCCGCCAGGTCAAATGGAATCATTGTGCCCAGCCATACGCAGAAGAACAGCAATGGCACGAACACCAGCGTCGCTTCAGTGAGGGTAAGTACCTTCTTGTTGGTGGCAATACCGAACATTGGCGCCATGAATATGAACAGCAACGACGAGGTCGCCACTGCGGGATTTGCCAGGAAGCCATCCGCCACATTCAAGGTGAAGACGGCAGTGACCAGAATAAGCGCAAAGAAGCAGAATATCAGGAACACCTGACGTCCAAGATAGCCGATTTCCTTTTCAATTGCGTATGCAATGGAGCGTCCCTTGTTGCGAACGGACAGGAACATTGCGGAAAAATCGTGCATTGCGCCGATAAAGACGCAGCCCAGCAGGATCCAGAGTGTTGCCGGCAGCCAACCTGTCAGCGCGGCCAGGATTGGTCCCACGATAGGGCCGGCGCCTGCAATGGATGCGAAGTGGTGACCGAAAAGCACAGCTGGATGCGCGGGCACATAGTCAATGCCGTCGCCCTCCGTATGGGAT
>JAFZZD010000457.1 GCA_017615955.1 Victivallales bacterium | reverse complement strand
TAAAAAACTCTGCGTCTCTGCGTCTTTGCGCCTCTGCGTTAAAAAGGGGTGTCTCTGTGTTGAATTAGATGGCAGGCGACCTTGCGGTGGTCTGGCTGCGTGGTCAGGGCAGGGCGTCTCTTGCGGCAAATGTCCTGGCATTGCGGGCATCTGTCGGCGAACGCGCAGCCAGATGGCAGCTTCAGCAGCGACGGAACATATCCAGGTATGTGCTCCAGGCGTTTTGCATTGGTGTTGATTGAGGGAATGGAGCGCATAAGTCCCTGCGTATATGGGTGCAGTGGATTTGCGAAAATGCTTTTGACCGGGCCTGTCTCCACGATCCTGGAGGCATACATCACCGCCATGTCGTCGCACATTTCCCAGATCACGCCCATGTCGTGGGTGATCAGCAGCAATCCTGCGTCGTCGCCTCGGACTTGACGCATCAGCTCAAGTATCTGTGCCTGTATTGTCACGTCCAGGGCGGTTGTGGGCTCGTCCGCGATAATCAGCTTTGGCTGCAGCACCAGCGCCATTGCAATCATGACCCGCTGCCTCATTCCGCCTGACAGCTGGAAGGGATATGATGAGAATGCGTTTTCGGGTATGCCCACCTTGCGAAGCCACTGGTGCGCCTGTTCAAAGGCCTCCTTTCTGGAGCAGTCCTTGTGCAGCAGGACGGTTTCCGCCACTTGCGCGTCCACTTTTATCAAGGGGGACAGCGCAGTCATTGGTTCCTGGAAGATCACGCCTATGTCCCGTCCCCTGATCTTGCGCATCTCCTTTTCAGGCAGCTTGAGCAAGTCCACTCCATCCAGATATATTTCTCCTGCGCTGATTTTGCCTGGTGGCTGCTGGATAAGGCGCGGTATGCTCATGCAACTGACGGATTTGCCGCAGCCTGATTCACCCACCAGACCCAATGTCTTGCCTCTTTGTAGAGTGAAGCCTACATTGTCCGCCGCATGGAGAGTGCCTTCCTCCGTGCGGAAGTCCACACAAAGCCCCTGTACATCCAGAAGGGGCGCATTCGTTTCCATTGACGACATTATTTCGCTGCTTTCTTGGCGGAAGTAGCCCTGCCTGTCTTGCGTGGCGCTGGCTTTGGCTTTTCGACGGGTTTTGCGCAGCTTTGCACCGATAATATCTTAAGACCAGTGGAATCCTGCCTGACCGTGCCTGTGAACACCAGAGTTTCCTGGTTGTACGCGAGACGCTGCAATCTCTTTACAACCCTGCGGTTGTTTATGACATATTCTTCGCCATTGTCATTGATAATGGAGAGCGCCGCAGTGCCATCCGAACAAAGTTCGTCCGACACGTCAAGCTGCCCTGTGATTGTCACCAGTTTTTCTGAATTGTCACTGTCCATGAGCTGTCCCGTTTTTGGATTTCCATCGCTACGTCGGCAATTATACCAAACTAATTGCTACCCCGCAAGTCTTTTGCAATAAAAAAGTGTTTGCGCGGCAAAAATGCCGCGCCACAGGACACAGGGCCAGCTCCACCGCAAAATTTGTTTTTCATGCTTGCATAAAGTTTTTTCCTATTTATATTCCGCTCAATTTTTGTTTTATGGAGAAATGAGGCTTTTTTCGCCTCGCATATCACTGAATGAAAAAGGGGTTTTGACAAGATGAAAAAGGTAAAGATTGGTGTCATTGGAGCAGGTGGCATAGCCCGTCGTCGTACGATTCCTGGAATGTTGCTGGCAAACAACATTGAACTCACTGCGGTAATGGATATTTTCAAGATCGATGAGATTGCCGCTGAATTCGGTGTGAAAAAGGCATATTCCAAGGTGGAGGACATACTGGCTGATCCCGATGTGGAGGCCGTGTATATCGCCACTCCTGCAAGCATGCACCGCGAGCAGATCGAGCTGGCCGCCGCTGCTGGCAAGCACATCCTCTGCGAAAAGCCCCTTACCATGACATTGGCGGACGCCGAGGCGGCTGTCGCCGCCTGCAAGAAGGCCGGCGTTTTCCTGCAGGAAGGCTACATGATGCCTTTCCATGGCGCACACCAGGCAATACGCAAGGCGATTGACGAAGGCAAGATCGGCAAGATCGTCTATATGCGGGCACAGCTCTCCTGCTGGTATCCGCCGATTCCAGGCGCATGGCGCCAGGATCCGGCCAAGGGCGGCGGAGGCTCACTTATCGACATGGCCACACACCTGTATGACTTGCTTGAGTTCTTCAACGGCCCGATTGCAAAGCTGGTGGCGTTCACTGGCAACCTGGTGCACGACTACAAGTCCGAGGATTCCTCCACCACTCTGCTGCAGTTCGCCAATGGCACACAGGCCACTGTCGATGCATTCTTCTGCGTGCCAGACGAATCGACCAAGACACGCCTGGAAATCTACGGCTCCAAGGGCGCGATTTTCACTGAAGGCACCATCGGCCAGAGCCAGGCCGGCACCGCCGAGATCATCAGCGGGCTGGGCGAGGCTGGCTATGACGCACAGCAGTCCAAGGACGTGGCGCGTGTGTTCGCTCCTCTGGAATTCCCCCAGATTAACCCATATACCGCAGAGTGCGAATATTTCGCCAACTGCATCCTGAATGGCACCGCACCCAAGGTGAACACCGGGGAAAACGCGCTGCGCATCATGGATATCACTGCAAAGGCATACGCTTCCGCAAAGGACGGCCAGGTGAAGAACGTCTAATTCTAAGGAACTGGTATATTGCAGAAGCGTATTCTACAATATGTGATATTGGCTTTGTCTGCGGCGGCCTGGCTCACAGCCATAGAGCTGGAGCCGCCCAGGCTGAGCCTGACCACCAGTATTGCCGATGCTTACGTTGATGGCGGCTATGTGTGCAACCCAGATCCCGTGCTGAATACCACCTACGCGGTCAACTGGTATGGAGCCTATCTCAGGCACTGGGAATTATGGGACTTAAGCGACTACTACAGCCCTGAACGCAAAAACATCTACGACAATACCAGAAAATACAGAATCGAGATATGCAATTATGTGGGGGGCTATACTGCGCCGCTGGACAAGCTCGGCCTGCCTTTCAGGTTGACGCTCCAGGCAAAATACACCCAGTACCCCCGCAGGCGCACGGTCAAAAGGCATGAAGACGGGCATGTGCATTACCATCATCATGTGAAGGGCGAGCAGCTGGCGACTTATATCCGCTTCAACAATTTCCTGCCTGATTCAATAAAGGCAAGGTGCAACACAAGCATTGAGATTGACTACCAGCCACTCAGTTATTATTGGCTGTTCAAGGAGCATACTGATCTGTATTATCCGCTGACGGACAAGTGGCGCCTCGGCGTGAGCCATACCCTTTATACAAAGACCAGCAGGGCACGTGCCTCAACGGGCCACACTGGATTCGCCGTCACCGCGATTGTGGCGACACCATACGTCAGATACCAGTTGACGGAGAACATCTACATTCGCACGTATTTCGGCTTTTCAGCCGCACTGGAGCCATACACCAGGGATGTCTGGCGCAGAAGTCCCCTCAACAACCGCAGAAACCACTGGTGTGGCACATCCATAACCTTTACGTTCTAGCCTGGTTGTAGCGACG
>JAFZZD010000456.1 GCA_017615955.1 Victivallales bacterium | reverse complement strand
GCTCGGCGCCCACACTGGCCGCAAATGCAACCTGAATGTGCGCCGCTCGGCGCCCACACTGGCCGCAAATGCAACCTGAATGTGCGCCTATCGGCGCCCACACTGGCCGCAAATGCAACCTGAATGTGCGCCGCTCGTTGCCCACATATAAAAATAAGGAAAGAAATATGCTGTTGAATCTGTCTGTTTGGGATTGGTGCATAGTCGCCGCCTTTTTCGCCATAACGCTGGGCATAGGCATGTCTGCGGCCAAGTTGGCTGGCAAGAGCATGGCTGAATTCTTTGTGGGTGGGCGCAGCATGCCGTGGTGGCTGCTGGGCTTTTCCATGGTGGCCACCACATTCTCCACGGATGTGCCGAATCTGGTGACCAACTTCGTGCGTGAAAAGGGCGTTTTCGGCAACTGGTGCTGGTGGGCGATGCTACCATCGGGCATGACGACTGCCTTCTTGTATGCAAAGCTGTGGCGCAGGTCGGGTACCATAACGGACCTGGAATACTATGAGATACGCTACAGCGGAAAACTGGCCGCCTGGCTGCGGGGTGTGCGGGCCGTTTATCTTGGGCTTTTCTTCAATGCCATTGTAATGGCCTCCGTGAATCTGGCGGCCATAAAGATTGGCGCCGCCATGCTTAATCTTACGCCGGTGCAGAGCATACTTGGGGCAATGGTCATAACAGCACTGTTTTCCGCAGTGGGCGGTTTGCGTGGCGTGCTGTTGAGCGACTTTGTGCTGTTCATTGCCTCCATGGTGGGCGCAATCGGCGCTGCATTGATATTGCTGAGGCTGCCTGAGATCGGCGGTGTTTCGGGGCTGGTGCGGCAATTGTCCCAGTCGCCTGAACTGCTGCGCAAGACAGAGGTCATGGGTTGGGCAAGCAGGGCGGACTTCGTGTCGATGTTCCTCATTCCCATCACCATAGTCTGGTGGAGCGTGTGGTATCCAGGCGCGGAGCCTGGCGGCGGTGGCTTCATTGTGCAGAGGATGCTGGCGGCCAAGAACGAGAACCATGCCGAAGGCGCCACTTTCTTCTTCAACCTGGCACATTATGCGCTGCGTCCCTGGCCCTGGATTCTGGTAGCCTTGTGCTCTCTGATCATCTATCCAGATCGCGCCTCTTTGCTGAACGCCGTTGGCAACGTGCTGCCTGAAGCGCAGGTGCAGAGCGACGTGGCATATTCGCTGATGCTGACGAAACTGCCCGTGGGTTGGATAGGGCTGATGGTGGCCTCTCTCGCCGCCGCGTTTGTCTCCACGCAGTCAACCCTGCTGAACTGGGGCGCAAGCTACCTGGTTAATGACTTCTATGGCAGATTCGTGGACAAAAAGGCATCGGAAAAGAAACTGGTTAACATGGGACGCGTCTGCACTGTGCTGCTGATGGTGGTGTCAGGCGTGATTTCGCTGTATATGGAGAGCGCCATGAGCAACTTCAACATCATACTTTCCATTGGCGCCGGAACAGGCTTGCTGTTCATGGTCAGGTGGTATTGGTGGCGAATCAACGCGGCCTCCGAGGTGACAGCCATGGTGGCCTCGTTTATATTTGCAGTTTATTTCAATATCTTGCATAACAAGCTATTTCCTGGTGTGCCGCTTGGCGACAGCGAGAAGATGATCTACGCAGTGGCATTGACTACGCTTTGCTGGGTGCTGGCGGCATTCATCGGGCCGCAGACTGAAGAGAAGGTATTGTTTGACTTCGTGAAGAGAATCAATCCATCTGGCTGCGGCTGGACAAAGGTGAGGCAGTTGGCCGCAAGCAAGGGCGTTGACCTTACGGGGGACGGAGTGCCGTCAGTAAGTTTCGGGCGGGGCATATTGTTGAGCCTGACCTCCTGCATCTGCATCTATGCGTTGCTCATCGGCATTGGGGACGCCATCTTCGCGCGCTGGGGGCATTGCGCTGTGCAGGGGCTGCTTGTGCTGGTGTCTGGTGGCATAACATACGCTCTTTGGAAGCTCGGTTGATATGTGGGTGCGGAT
>JAFZZD010000455.1 GCA_017615955.1 Victivallales bacterium | reverse complement strand
GGTGGACACCTGCAGGCAGCAGTTCTGCTTGTCCGCCTCCCTGAGCTTGTCCATTACATCCTGCTCCTTCAGATGCCTGCCAGCCAATTCGGGGTCGTAGCTGAAACGCCCTGGTGACAGAGGCACCCTCATCTGCGCAATCTTGCCAGCCTTCGCCTCACGCTGCTCCTCATTCTCCACAAAGAAGAAATCCTCTCCGCCAGTGGCGCCATGCTGGTACGCAATCAAGGTCTGGGGCTGGTAATGCCGTATCATGCTGTACAGATCCTCGCACACCGCCAGATCATAGCCTGGCTTGCCAAGATGCTCTATGCCCTCCAGGCAAACTGCGGCGATGGGGCCATACTGCGTAAGCAGCTCCCTCAACTGCCCTGCCGCGTAATCCAGATACTCCTGTATGCCCTCCTCCACATCCACCAATGTCTCGGGCGAATGGGGGTGCGTCCAGTCCATGCCATGGCAATATGTCAGGCACAGGCCAATGCCATGGTACTCGCAAACGGAGGCCAGTTCCGCCAGCAAATCCCTTCTCGCTGGCGCAGCTGCGCTGTTGAAGCCGCAAATGGCTGAATTGTAGAGGCAGAACCCATCCGCGCCGCGCACGGTGAAATCCACATAGCGCATGCCATTGGCAATGGCGAACTCCACCAGGTCGTTGGCATCGAAATGCTCCGCCTTGAACGACTGCTGAAGACGCTTGTAGTCCTCGTGCTTTATGCCCTCGGTCTTCATCACGTCATGCCCGCGCCCCATCAGCGAATGCACGCCAAAGTTCACGCCCAGGCCATAGTGCGCCTGGGCAAACCATGTCATCGCCGCCTCATGGGGATTTTCGCGGTACTGCTCCGCCTGGTCGAACAAGTAGGTAGGCGTGGTATCATACCCGCCTTCCTCATCCTGCAATACAGTCACATACGGCATATTATTCCCCGTTGTTTAGAGCCATGAAGGCAGAAACTGCGGCATCGGGAAACGGTCCGTTAGCGCATGCACCTGCTCCGCCACTTCGGCATACACCTTCTCGTCGCCGATGTTCTCGATGACGCGGGTGATGAGCCAGGCAATCTGGCGCGCCTCCTCCTCCTTCATGCCGCGTGTGGTCATGGCTGGCGTTCCAATGCGCAGGCCACTGGTCACTGATGGCTTCTCCGGATCGAAGGGGATCATGTTCATGTTCACGGTGATGTCCGCAAAGTCCAGAGCGGTGGCCGCCACCTTGCCAGTGGTGTGCTTTGGACGCATGTCCACCAGCATCAGGTGGTTGTCCGTCCCGCCTGACACTATGCGGAAGCCCTGCTTTGCCAGTTCATCAGCCATGGCAGCCGCATTCAGGCGTATCTGATGCTGGTATGTCTTGAATTCAGGACGCAGCGCCTCGCCGAAGCAAACCGCCTTGGCCGCAATTGTGTGCATGAGAGGACCTCCCTGCATTCCCGGGAATACCTGGGAATTCACCTTCTTGGCATATTTCTCCTTCATCAGGATAAGGCCGCCTCTTGGGCCGCGCAGGGTCTTGTGCGTGGTTGTGGTCACAATATCGCAATACGGTACTGGGCTTGGATGTTCGCCAGCGGCCACAAGACCCGCGATGTGCGCCATGTCAACCATGAAATACGCGCCCACCTCGTCCGCAATCTCACGCATCCTTGCGAAGTCGATTATGCGTGGATATGCGCTTGCGCCAGCCAGAATCAGACGTGGCTTGCATTCGCGTGCCATCTTGGCGATTTCATCGTAGTCAAGCATCTCGGTTTCAGGGGACACGCCATACCCCACGAAGTGATAGGTACGCCCGCTGAAGTTCACGCTGTGTCCATGGGAAAGATGACCGCCGTGCGCCAAACTCATGGCCAGCACCGTGTCACCAGGCTCGATCAGCGCAAAATACGCACCCATGTTGGCCTGCGTTCCAGAATGGGGCTGCACATTGGCCGCCTCCGCGCCGTACAGTTTGCAAACACGCTCGATTGCCAGGCTCTCCACCTCGTCCACGTGTGCGCATCCATTGTAGTAGCGATGCCCTGGATAGCCTTCCGCATACTTGTTGGTCATGACAGAGCCATTGGCGCAGCGCACCGCTACGCTGGCGAAATTCTCCGAGGCAATCAGTTCGATGCCGCGGTTCTCACGCGCCTGCTCACGCTCCATTATGGCGCAGACCTCTGGGTCCGCCACGCGCAACGCCGCATTCTCGTCAACTGCCATGTTCTCAATCTTGATGAGACGGCGTTCATGCCGCTCCTCAAAGGTGAACGGCGTCGCCAGCCATGCCTTCACGATCTCAAGCAGGCTTGCATCATCCAGATGCTTGCCGCCGCAGACCAGAATGTTGGAATCATTGTGCTGGCGGCTGGCAACGGCTGTCTCTGGATTGGTGCAGAGAGCGGCCCTCACGCCATGGAAACGATTCGCGGCAATGGACATGCCAATCCCGCTCTTGCACAGCAATATGCCACAATCCACTTCGCCAGCGACGAATGCCTTCGCCAATTTGACTGCATAGTCGGTGTAGTCATCATTGTTGTCCAGGGCATACGGCCCCATATCGACCATCTCATAACCCAGCTTGGTCATCGCCGCAATCAAGTTGGTCTTCAGCTGGAAACCGCCATGGTCCGTGCCAATGCCTATCTTAAGATGCTCTCTTCCCTGCCAATCGGTCAAAAAACTCATACTACGTCAGTTCCTTAAAAAAATATATTATCCTTCTGTCCACAGTCCACAGTCCACTGTCCACTATCCACTGTCCACTGTCCACTGTCCACTGATCACTCAGCCCTGCAAAACACGCTTCATGTACTTGAGGATCATGGCAACGCCCTTGTCGCCAGTTTCCTTGGAGGCGCGGGCCGCGCTTTCCACGTACCACTTGCTGTTGTCATAGCTGCCCATGTCAACTTCATTGGGGCACAGGGACATCATAAGGGAGGTCTCGCCCTCGCCAGCATGGTCAAATGGATATGCCTTCAGTATCTCGTCATCCATCAGCGGATGGTTCTGTATCCAGTTGAAAGGATTCGCATCCAGGCTGTCATGTGCGGTATAGTAGTCGGCCATTGTGTTGCTTCCCCACCAGCCTTCGCCCTTGGTCTGGTCCAGGAACTCGAATATGATCTGCTTGGAGGCCAGACGGAACGCCAAGTCAGTGGGCATGCCACTTGCGAAATTCTCGCTCTGATGATGCACGAATGTATGGATGTTGCGGAAGCCGACGCGCAGCAGCCCCATGAACAACTGGCGTGCAAATGGCACCAGCGCCTGCGAATCCACATGCACGGAACCGCGCCCTTCTGGGCTTTCCACCGCAAAACTGCATGAACCATAGTAGAATGGAGGCAGTATGACTATCTCCATCTCCTTCTCCAGCAGTTCCGCGCAGCGCACCACCGCCAATGTGTCCATTCCAACGGGAAGATGTTCGCTGTGATATTCCAGAACACCCAGGGGCAGCACCACAGGCGTACGCTTCTCAATCGCTTCCCTAATCTGCTTCGGACGCATCAATTCATAACGCATTTCTCAATTCTCCATTTGTTTTTGTGTGATGTTTCTATCAGTAAAAAATTAAAACGGCGGTAATGTAATGCATTATCGCCGTTTTTAAATTCATAATGTAAAGGAATTGCCAATTATTGCGGGCTGTTTCGCGCGGACACGATCCGCGCGTCAGGACGTTGGACTGCCATTCGCGCCTGGCCATGCACGATAACAGACGCATGGAAACATCGCGTCCTGACGCGCGGCCAATGGCCGCGCGGAAAGACCTCCGCAACAACAGACGCATGGAAACATAACGGCCGCGCGAAAAAACCGAGCCCCGCCAGCAATTACGCCAGCATGCCCCTGTCCTCGAATATCCTCTCGCTGGTGGCCTCGCTGAACGCGCCTGCGGCAAGCAGTTCCCCGTAGCGGGCGTCCTCGTCGCCGAAACGCAGCGTGATGCTCTCCCGTCCCACGCCAGACACGGTCACAGAATTGTCGCCGTCGGTGTAGGTCAGCGTCTCATCGTTCCAGTTGCCTTCGTTGCCTTTCTGGAACCAGAGCGTGACTGTTCCAGACGCAAGTTGCTCCACGCGGTCCTGTCCCCAGTCACCGCCGAAGGCGAACACATCGTCTCCACCGCCGCCGTGCAGGGTGTCGTTGCCGGCGCCGCCAGCCAGCACATCATTGCCAGCCGCACCCACAAGCCTGTCATTACCAGCATCGCCGAAGAGCAAGTTGCTGCCACTGTTCGCCCAGATGACATCGTTGCCAAGGCCGCCGCGTACAGTCACGCCATCGCCTACATACGCAAAGCGCTGGCTGGTCAGATCCACGACGTCATCCCCTGCCCCAGCGTGGATCTCATTTATCTTGGCCAGACGCGACTGCTGCTCGACAATGCTGCCAGGCAGCGCGGAGTAGATGTCGTCAATAAACAAGGCATCGCCGTTGGCGTCATCGGTCAGAAGCAGCACATTTGCGTCACTAGAACCCTCGAAGAAGTCACACAGGCAATTTCTTCCTCCAAGGTCAATGACTTCGTCAGTCCCAGTCCAGCCACCGACATTGCCGTGGTGGTGCGCTATATAGCCAGCATCCCATACGCCGCGTACCTTCGCGAAGAATACATCAGCTACTTCATCTGCATTGGACTGCACCAATCTTGGCGTATTGCTGTCATCGTCTGCACCCTCAAGCGTGTCAACCGTTAAAACAGTGCCTTGCTGTGAAATTGCGCGCCACTGGAAACTGTCTCCAGGCATGATAAAAGCATCCAGGAAAAATGCCTTTTCCACGCTGACACTGGCAACAGTCTGGAAGTTATCGGTACTGTATTCGATGACAAAAGTGCCATACGGGCCGTACCAATTCTGCGTCTGTGCCGTGACATTGGAACCTTCGGTGCTGGGAGAGATTTGCAAAATGGCGGAATAGGTATTGTCCACCAACGTGCAGGCATAGCCATTGCTGTAAATGGTGTCGCCATCATTTCGCAGAACTCCCATTTTCATGCCGCCAGGAGAAAGCACCTCTACGGCAAATCCTTCGGGAAGCGTCCTGCTATTGTCAAAACTGACAAGACTGTAGTTTACGGAACCCCAGTTTACCAGGTTTTCGCAAAGCTGCACAGAATAGGTCGGCGTGCCCTGGAGCACATCGGCGTTGCTTATGAAGTTTGTCCAAGTTTTTTCCTTGTGACCTTCCAGGTCGAATACGAAATGTGCATCTGTTTCAAAGCCAGGGTGTCCATCCATGAGGCTGAGATTACCCTGTATTACGATATCGCCCGTCAAGGTCGGAGCGTATGCTGTGCTCTTCCACAGGTTCACGCTGCCGCTTTTACCGATGACTGCACCGTCAAGGGTTCCATCACGCAAATCCAGGAAGCTGCCATTGACCGTAATATTCTTGACCGAGCCTCCTCCGTCCAAAATGTAGGTACCGCTGTTTAAGACGGCGTTGGTGACTGTCAGGTAGCTGTTCTTGAACTCGCCGCCATCCACGACAAGGCCGTCCACCATACCGCCCATGCTATTGCCTAGGAAATGGCCGCCCTGCTTGACGGTGACGTCTTGAGCCAACAGGCCATCCAGGCTGAACTGGTAGAGGAAGTCTCCTCCCGAACCAATGGTAATGCCTTGGTAGTCCCAGAACAGATCCTGCACCTTGAGCCAGAGGCCATCGTAATCATCCAGGAAAAATGAGCAGCGCGCATCCCCTACGGAGGACACCTGCTCCAAGTCATTCAGAAGGGCAGAGGCACCTGTGGCATGGTCGGTGATGCGGAAACCACCCTGGAAATTCTCCGCCTTGTCGGCAATCTTGAATTCTCCGTGTGTAGCAGTGTCGATGATAATGTCCAGCGAGCGGCCCAGGAATTTGCCCGCATCGACCAGCAGGGCTGTTTCGTCCCTGTAGATTCCGTTTTTATAGACGAGTTCCTCCGTCTGCTTGTACTGCTCATAATGGATGGCGTGGCCATTGCCGTCAATATAGCAATTGAAACTGAGTGGACCGGCAGTGAAGATGTCGCCTTCCAGACAGAAGATTCCGCCAATGGGAATAATGAGTTCCGCCCCGTATGCGACGGCGATATCGTCGCATTCCGCGCCAGACATGAGTACAAGGGAGCCTCCCGACTGGACATCAACATGGGCAACAAAACCGCCATAATCGACTGTGAGTTCCCCACCGTCTGCAACAGTCACGCCATCGGCGTTGCCATAGACGGTAAACTTGCCGTTCACGGTGGTGTCCAAGGCCATGCCGTCCCTCAGCAGCGTGGCACTGCCATTGATTGTTGATGTCTCCAGAAGACCGCCAATTGACGCCATGCCAATGGTAGATTCGACAACCAGTGAATCCGCAGCAGTCGTCAATATCGCCGCAGTAGCATCTACCTGTATGGCACTTTCATTCCCATTCAGAACAATTTCGCCAGCCAGAGCCTCGTTGCTGTAGGAGGCATTTGCGACTGCATTGACGAAGACGCTGCCTTCCTCGCTCCAGGCTGCCAGATTGCCTTCCGCATCATAGGCCGCCACTCGGTAAGTGTATGTTCCGTTGGGAACGCCATTGAAGACAAAGGTCGGCGCGGTGACATTGGCTACGCTCCATGCCTCCTCAACGGATATTCGATAGTTGACCTGGTAGCCTGTTACGCCCGTGTCATCATAAGGTGCCTCCCAGGTCAGCGTCGTCCCAGTGGAAAGCCATTCTGCTGTGATGCGCAGTATCTGGTCAGGTGCTTCGGTATCCAAGTCGCGGAAGGACAGCACTTCGCTAAATTCACTGAATACAGGTGCGTAGTTGTCGCTGGTGACCATCACATAGAAGGCATAGTCCCCGCCATTCATCTCATTGCACATTGCGTACTCATAAGTTCCAGTCGCCTCGGCTGCTGCAAACCTCCCTATCAACTGGCCCGAATACTCGCTGCTGTCACCCTCGTCCATAAATATGGAGACAACTGCATTCTCCAATGCCGACAGATCCGCCAGGCTGTAGTTTATGGTAGCGCTTCTGGCTTCGTCGCCAAGTTCAACTGCACTTATGACTGGAGACGGAGCAACGCCAGTCAATGAATGCACGTTGAATGTTGCACCGTAATCGCCGTATGCGTTCAGCGTCCATTCGCCAAGTTCCGCATTGCTGACGGCTATGGTCAGGCAGCTGTCACTGCTGAGTTCGCCGACAATCTGCATGTTCTCATACTGGCCATTGGAGATTTCGCCCTGGGTGTATTCGTTGCCATTGTAAACCAGGCTCGCCCATGCATTCGACACTGTGAAATTGAACTGGAACAAGGTCACGCCATAGTCGCTTATCAAGCAAGTGTCGCTGGCGGTCAGCGGCAACATATCGCCATTGCCCTTTGGCGCGGTCCCCCCGCGAAGTCCCTTCACCGGCCCCTTCGAGCCGAAATTGTCCCCGCCCAGCAAGTCGCTGCTTCCCAGCAGTTCCACCTTGCCCTCGAAGTTGCATTTGATGCCGACCGCGAACTTGTTGCCGAATATCGTCATCTCCTCCCAGGCCAGGATGTAGCGCTTGTCCAGCGGAGTGTTGTCTTCGCCGAGGTCGGCAAAGACAGTAACGGAGAGCCCCGTGCCACCCAGCCACCCGAAGTAGTCGCTCTTGGGCACCTGCATACGCCCCTCCCCCGAGACGGTCACCGCACCCACGTTGGAGGTCATCACGCCCGTGATGGTTATGGCCTCCTTGAGCATGGAGAAGCTGCCAGTCACGGAGACGGGGCCGCCGCTGCTGCCCTTGATCTCGCCGCTGCCTGAGATGAAGCCGCCCAGGCAGTCCACGGTGGCCGTGCCCGTGATCTCGCCCGAAGTGGATATCGTCGCGCCGACTTCCATCATGCAGAGGCTGTATTTGCCGTCCTCCAGTCCCAGCCAGTCGAGTCCCCACTCGATATCAAGCACGGGGCCGTAGGAGAGTTCCAGGCTGCCGCCGAAGGTCAGATCCACGCTGGTGGCGATGCCGGAGACGCTTCCGTATATGCTCTGCAGCATGAGGCCCGTGGCACCCAGCGGCACGTTAAGGTCGCCAACGCCCAGACCAATGCTGTCAATGTAGCCGTCAACAATGCTGAAGTCGCCCTTGAGGCTTATGCCAACGCCTGGCAACGACACCTCGCCGCCTGCGCCAAAGGCCTTGTTGCCCTTGTCCACCTTGAGGTACACGCCGCTGAAGCCGAATTTGCCGATGCTGAAGTCGGGCACTGTGATCTGCCCCACGATGTCCCAGTCTGTGGTCTTGTTGGCGTGGGTGACGGAGAAGTAGTTGTCGTCCGCAAGGTCGATGGTCAGCGTCTTGTCCTTGCGGAACGTCCACTCCATCTTGCCCTGCAACTTGAGGGTGATGGAGGGCTGCGTCCAGTTGACGGTGAGCGATGCGCTCAGGTCGCTCAACTTGAACGCCATGCCGTACAACTTGAGTTCAGGATCGCAGGGCAGCGCGGCTGTGATGGTGGTGAGGTGCTCCTTCTGCGCCTTCTTGAGCAGGCTGGCGTATGCAGCCGTACCTTTCTTGCCTATGACGGGCAGCGTTTCGGGAACCACAAGCACCTCCAGGTCACAGGTCAAATCATTGCGCTGGGAATCCTTTGCAGTGACGGTCACATTGCCGCTGTCCACATTCTCACCCTTGACGGTCAACGAAGCGCCCTTCACCTGCGCCTCCTCGTATGGAGCCTCGATGTCATAGTCAGCCGAAGCAGAGTTCATGACTGGAGCCAAGGTAATGCTGTATTCGGCCTCCTCGCCGTACTCAAGCCACAGGATATCCGCCGCCTCGCCATGGAGGGAACGCAAGCCGTTGTAGCGGAATACGTCTTCTGACATCCTCTTCCACTTTGACTTGTCGCCGGTCATGTTGAAATCAACGGTATTGGAGGCTGGGACAAAGAAGTCAAGTTCGCCCGAATCAAAATATTTCTCCGTGCCGCCAAAGTCTATCACCACACTCGACATCGACATTTCGTCCAGAGAGCCGAGCCTATTGACCTGGAAGGTGTACTCCCAGTCCTTCATGTTGAAACGTCCGTCCTTGTTGCTGAAAGTCCCGTAGGTAACGGAGACGAGTTCGTTGTTCTCGTACCAGACTGTCCTGGTGGTGTAATTGGCATAGTAGTAGGTTATGTAACCTGTATCGTAGGTGTCGTTCATGTGCCATTCCGACTCATTGGCGATGGCATAGTCGCGGAGGTCGAGCTGCACTTTGATGGTGGTCTGGGGAACCACGTCATGTATCCAGACGGATTCGCAGGTGATGTCACCAGTCAAAATCGCGCCAGTGGAAGCTTCAAGCGTGCCGTTGATGGTGGCATTGTTCAATTCACCACCATAGCCTACAAAGACATTGCCGTACTCGACGGTCAAGTCGTTCACGACTGCACGTCCAAGAAGGAGTATTTGCTCATCCTGTTCGGCGAGTTCCTCTTCGGTTGCACCAGACATGTCGGCGCCGATACGAGCCCTTCCGTCCTGGACAACGATGTTGCTGGCAATGCCGCCAAGACTAACTTGCAACCAGAAATTGGCAGTGCAGTTTTCCGCTATACCCTTGACGTAAGAATAGGTGTATTGTTTCTCTTCAGGAGTAATGCCAACCTCGCTCATGCAAAGCCGGTCGCCACGAACGTATATTGTCTCAGCCTCGCAATTAATCGCCGTCCCATAGCCCGCAACAGAAATATCACCCGTCGATTTGCATCCGATTATCTTCCCCTCGTAATACTGGTAAGTCCTACTATAACGGTCTGGGTCAGTGCTTCCGTAAGTCCAATAGTCATTGTATATTATGGTTTCGTCATAGTCGCTTGAATCACCCACATAAATAACACCCGAGTTGCTATTGCTGGTATTATTCAAGGTGCAATTTATAGCCGTGCAACCGTAAACATAAAAATATTCGCCCTGGATCTCTATTCCCGAGGCTGTCTTGCAGGCATGATAGATGTCTTCGTCATAACTGTCAAATACGATACCCTCATTGGAAAAATTCCATGCTCCATACTCAATATTCGAGCCATTGTTGTGGTATGCCAAAGTGACACTTTCATAGACGATGGGGTCTAATTCCTTGTCCCATACGTATGTAATATCTCTGACCCATCTACGTATATAATTTGGACGTGGCTTTCCCTGCAAATAGCCTTCCAGCAAATCCTCGTCATACTCTATGGTGCGCCTTTCCCACGCATAGCGTGCCAATCCTGCGCCGCCATGGTCAAGGGTGCCCAATATGTGCCCTGCCTCGTGGCGGATTACTGTCAATAATTGTTCGTCGCTGGCATTGTCATCCAGCAGCACGAACGCATTGCCTTTTCCTATGCCTTCCGCCAGGCCGAGAAAACGCCCGTATGCGTCAAAGGCGTTTGTCCTGCCGATGTGGATGACAGAAGTTGCACTTTCTTCGCCAAGCGAGAAATGTGCATTGGCATTGCCGTTGTTCAGCGCTGTAGCCAGACGCTCACGCCGTTCAAGCGCAATGCCGCTGGGCGCGATATGCGCTAATAACTCCCCCTCTAGGGCTGCATTACGGTACTCATAAAGCCCGCCATCAAAGTCCAGAAGGATGCTGCGTTTCGCTGAAAAGTCACTGTCATTGAGCTTGTTTGTCATTGCCTGCCTCTGTATTCATCTTATGTAAATTGTTGTAATGCTTGATGCGATAATTCTTGCCGTCAGCAAATCTGTGAACCAATAAAATCTCTGCGCCTCTGCGCCTCTGCGTTAAACAGGGGTTCTGAATAGCCACGAAATTCCTAAGTTAGGTGTGTTAGCGAGACGCCCATTGGTACACCCTGGATTGCCCAGTCAATTTTTAAATTTCCTCGGCTATGATAAGTTCCTCTCCATGGAAGACCAGTGCCAGGCGTATAAGCGTGACAGTGCCGTTCGGCGTGAGATGCCATGCCTCCGCCAGCCTGCGGTTCTCCGCATAGTTCTCCAACTGCTCCTTTGCCTCCGCCAGCAAAGCCGCCTTTGCGCTTTCTGACAGCTTCTCAGCCTTCTTGACGTATTTAACCTCAATCAAAGCTGCATACTTTATATTGGGAAAAGTAATTATGCGCGGCGCCATTGCCAGGTCGGCAAAACCGAAGCCGGCACGATGCTCTGTACACACGTCGAAGGCATTGCCCGACGAAAGCAGCGCGGCCAGGGAGGCCTGAACCGCCTTCTCCCCATCCAGCAGATCACGGGCGCACAAGGTCTCCTTCAGCACTTTGGCTGCCACTTCTATTGCAGGCCTCCATACGCCGTTTCTGGCCATGCCGCCGAGTTTTACAGCCAATTCGTCCACCCTGGGATCAACGCCACAGGCATCCCTGTAGCCGTTGAGGAGGAAATCCGCCACAAACCTGCGCATCAGCTGGTTGGGAATTTTCAGCGTTACGCCATCGAAGTCCGCCTCCCCGATTGTCACCATGCCATAGTAGAACAGAAGAGATATGAAACTTTCAGGCTTGTGCAGCGTATTCTCCTGGAATGAGCGTATTAGCCTGGTCGTTATGCTGCCGTCTGTGACAAGCTGTTCAAGCGCATCGAACTTACCGTTGAGTTTGCCGTTGGTGGTGACTACATGCCGCAGCTTATGGTAGTCCGTCCGCAGGTTCTCGTCCACCATGTCGCGTGGGAAGTGCCCCTCCGCCATGCTGCGTCTGAGAAAGCCTAGCAGCAGAACTGGATTGCACACCTGCTCGCCGTTGTCCTCCGAGAATCTGTAGTGGTCGTACCAGTCGGTGACAAGCTGGAACGCCTGCTCACGGTCCATGGGGAAACGCCCCGCCTCCGCATAATAGTCAATGGCCTGGCGTATGTCCTTGTGCGTGAAGCCACAAAGAGTTGCCAACTGTGAGTCCTGTGATATGTTTTCAGCTATGTTGAAGCCGCTTGTCACATCGTCCAGCGTCATGGGCGAAACGCCAGTAAGCAATATTTTTGTTATTACCTTGTTCTGTGCCTTTAGCAGAGCGAAGAAGCTCTTCAAGAAGCCTGTGCCATGCGTAAGAGCACGGTATGCTTCGGAGCCGGCTTGCGCCAAAACCCTGTTGGAGAAGTTGTCATACTCGTCAACCATGATGTAGATTTTCTTGTCTGACGTTAGGGGCAACTTGGTGGTCAGCATGTCCAGTTCAGCACTGAATGTGGCTTGCTTCGCCATTTCCTCCCGAAGTTTTTCAGGGATGTAGTCCTTGTATGCTTCGCGAAAACCCTCGATTGCAATCTTGCACTTCTCCTCGAAACTCTTCTGAATGTCCTCTGTTGTTTCTCCGCTGACCTTCGAGAAGTCAAAATGCAGTATCATATACTGTCCCCGGCTGGGCGTGGGGTGCTCATGTACCCAGGTGCCGCCGAACAGTTCATCGAAGCGCTCCGCGCTATTGATATCATAGTAGTAGCGCAATATGCTCATCAGCAGGCTTTTGCCGAAGCGGCGCGGTCGCAGAAACATCTGGTACGGCAAGGCCTCCAGAAGCGGTATGCCCCAGGTGTTGTCAACGTAGTAGCCGTTGAGGCTGCGCATGTTCGCGAAGTCACTTACTCCGTATGGTATGGTCTTGACATTGTCGTTCATAGCATCGCCCCCCTTGCTCATGGAAAAATACAGTGCATGAGGAATATCACGTTGGAAAACATGGTAATATATAAGTACCAGGGCTTAAATCCAGCAAAGAAAAGTTTTTTTGAAAGGCTATGTTCCCCAAGAGGGTAGGTAAATAATCATGGAACCTAATTATGTGAGCGCCGAAGCGGCGCTCACTCAAGTTGAGC
>JAFZZD010000454.1 GCA_017615955.1 Victivallales bacterium | reverse complement strand
ATGAACCGCTGCCTCATAATGGGCCGTATTTTCCACATGACAGGGCCACAGGATATCTATGACGATGACATCTGGAATTCAGTCTCTCCATACATCAAGGGCGATGAATTCCAAGAACTGCTGGACGAATTGATACCCTCCAAGGCAAAGCAGGCGGAATTCATAGAAGACAACACGGGTGGATACCGCAGGCGCAACCGCTCCCGTGAAAACAGCGAACTGCTGGAGGCACTCTACAAGGACATTACAAACCGCAATATCATCTGGGAGACGCTGGCGGGAATAATGGACAAGCGCGTGGAGGAATACAACGCCATTATCAATGGCAAGGATTTCAAACAACTGGCATTCCAGAAACGCGTGGCGGAATTGCAGAAGTATCTTTGCCTGGACGAACACGAACGCGATATCCTGCTGGTGTTCTTCATGGAGGAGAGCGATGGCATCAAACTGGGGGACTTCGCAATCAGCACATACCGCAACAACTTCAACACGCGCAAGCTGGCAGTCGCCGTGGGAATTGACGAATACCAGGTAGGCACGTACCTGTCCGACAATGCCAACCTCCACAAATTCGGCATTATCGACGAGGATGGAGACCTCAACCGCAGCTTTATGAGCTTCCTCATAGGCACCAGCACACAGGCTCTCTCGGAGCGCTTCTGGACCAAGTCCACGGAGGAGGCGCTGCCATGGGAGTTCCACGGCAAAATCGCAGAGGAACATGGCAAGATCATATCTGAAATGGTAAAAAGCAAACCAGCCACCAACGGCCTTTCCATACTGCTCTACGGTGCGGCAGGCGCAGGCAAGACCAGCTTTGCGCTGTCATTGGCAGCGCAACTGGGCAAGGACATCTACTTCATAGCCCAGAACGACAAGGACTCCTCATCTCGCAGCTCATACTCCGCCAACTTCCGATATGCGGCCCTGTCAGCCGCGCAACGCCAGTTGAATCCAGACAAGTGCATTCTGGTGGTGGACGAATGCGACGACATGATTGAGGCTAACCGCGCAAACGGATTCTTCGGCTTCTTCATGGCGAAGGACAATGGCTCCGAGACCAAGGGACAGCTCAACACAGTAATAGACGAAAACCGCCACACTGTAATATGGATATGCAACTCACAGCAGGACGCGATTGCAAAATCATCCCGCAGGCGCTTTGACTACTCGGTGCTCTTCGATGAACTCCTCCCCGAAAACCGCATCCACATCTGGGAGAATTGCTTGAAGAAGGAGAACTGCGAGGGCAAGCTGTCCGAGGAGTTCATCAACGAGGTATCCCGTAAATACAAGGTAAATGCTGGCGGCATCGCGCTGGCTGTCAAGAACGCAGCCGCACTGGTGGCCGCTGACGCCTCCAAGTCATTTGACGACTGCATTCTGACTTTCCTTAAGGCTCACTGCGCACTTCTGGGCATCCGCAAGTCCAACGACGAGCGCCTGGAACCTGCAAGAGACTATTCGCTGGAGGGTCTCAACATCAAATCAGGCATCAGTCCCGAGCGCATCATCCAGGTGTGCAGGAACTTCCTGAAAGCCAAGGACAAGCCAGGGCAGTCTGGCCGTGACAAGCCACGCATGAACCTGCTGCTCCACGGCGTACCAGGCAGCGGCAAGACCGAGTTCGTTAAGTACCTTGCCAAGACATTGGGCAAGAAACTGAACATCAAGAACGCATCCGACTTGTTGTCCATGTACGTGGGCGGCACAGAGCACCTCCTTGCAGCAGCCTTCGCAGAGGCTGAGAAGAACAACGAGATGCTCTTCATCGACGAAGGCGATTCCATGCTCTCGTCCCGCGACGGCGCACAGCGTTCATGGGAGGTATCCCAGGTCAACACGCTCCTGACGGAAATGGAGAACTTCAACGGCATCTTCGCCGTCTCCACCAACCTGATTCAGAAGCTGGACCCAGCGGCACTCCGCCGCTTCACATTCCGCCTCCACTTCGACTTCCTGGACAATGCGGGCAAGGAACTCTTCTACAAGACCTACTTTGCCCCACTGAAAGCACCTGAACTCACAGACGAGGACAAGGAAATGCTCCACGGCATAGAGCGCCTGACGCCATCCGACTTCAGGAATGTGCGCCAGCAACTCTTCTACCTGGAGGATTCGGAGCTCACCGCAAAGGAAATCATAGACGCTCTCCGCCTGGAGGCTGAATCCCGCGATTCCTACGGTTCATACAAGAATCTGGGCGAAGAGAAACGCGGCATCGGCTTCAACAACAACTAAAAAAAGTGGGCGCCGCCTCGGCGCCCACATTAATATTACTGTTTTGACATCTGGAAGATGTCCTGGGCAGTCAGGGGCTTGTCATACAGGCGGAAGTCCTCCATGCAGCCGAAAAACTGCCCTGAATAGCCATTCAGGAACGCGCCAATGGACCAGGCGCTTGCGCTTGGTGGCTGGACATTGCCATCCTTGAATGCACTCAACAGGCCATTGACATACAGGCTAATCTTGTTCCCGTCATACACGACCGCGACGTGATTCCAAGTGCCGTTTTCAATTTTGCCGCCGCTTTGCGCCACTTCCAGTTCCTTCTTGCCATCGCCATACGCGGCACGCATGCGTCCCCAGGCGTAGGAGATATACAGCCCGCTGCCCTTGTCTCCAGAGAAAGTGGAGAATATGAAGTACCTGCCATCATTGTTGAGGGTCTTGTCTGGTTTCACCCAGATTGTGGCTGTGAAGGGTTTGGTGAAGTCGATTGCATTGCGCCCTTCCGCAGGGAGAGTTATGCATGAGGACACCCTCCTTGCCTTCCTGTCTTGCAATTCCTTGAACTTAATGGCAGTGCTGCCCTGGCTTCTGCCTTCCACCCATTCTATGTTTTCGGGGCGTATGAATTTTGGTTTCAATTTTCCTGTGCCCTTGTTGGTCAATGCACTTGCCTCATCCCGCAATTCCAGATGGATTACAGGCACAATTTCCTGCGCAAAGGTGCCCAACAGCAGCAAAACACAAACCAATACACTCAATCTCATCTTATTCTCCATAGCATTCCACCTCGCGCAATCCAATTTCACTACCCTTGACCGCTGTCAGGCAAATCCTGAACTTGCTGATATCCAGTGGCTTGAACTTGCAGCTGTAGCTAGATGCGCCGCCCTCGCATTTGCACTTGGCAATAGTGCGCCATTCGGTACCTTCCTGGACTTGCACCTCGTATTCCGCAACGCAGTCATTCACAGGGTAGATTACCGCGCGACCAATTTTCTGCTTTTCCTTGAACGAGAACTCCAGCCAATGAGGCGCCTTTGCCTTGGACGAGGCAAACCACACAAGCGTGCCACCCTTGCCGTGGGCGCGGGGGGCAACCTCGCCCTCAATAACGCCGTCTGTCACATGCCACAGGCAATTTTCAGGATTGCGTCTCGTGGCAAAGCGGTTGCTTGACGCCTTGATCTCCAGCGAATCCCCTTCATATCTCTGGTATGCCAGGTTGCCCGCCTTCTTCTGGCGTTTATGCACTGCCTCGATTTCCTCCTCAACCTGCTTCAGCGTCTTCAGGCCAAAGTCCCTGGCATCTGTGGTGTATATCCTGGCATCGTAGTTTGTGAGCTTGTCCTGGAACTTGCCGCCATTTGCCTGTATGGTGCGCCCTTCACGGAAAACATGAAGCGTCCTGTTACCCAGCTTGGGTATGCTGAATGTGGCGTCCACAGTACCTTCAATGGCGCCGCACGCGAAAATCCAAACCTCATTTCCAACGTACTTAACCTGGCAACGCACATCCTTGCTGGACACGCTCATGGTCTTGCTGTCCCACGCGTCATCTGACAGAAGCACGGGTTCCAATGCCTTCAATTCCAGGCACCACTCCTTGTTGCCAATATACAACTCAGGATAGTGTATGCCTGTCCACACATAAAACTCCGTGCCCCTGGACCCCATTGTTATGGCGATGAGCGATTCCGTGCGGGTTTCGTCAAAAGTGTATATTCTGTTGTTGAATGAGCCGCAGTCGCCATTGTTGTAGCCAGGGACAATGTATGTTATGGCTGGTGCCCTGCCCTTGCTGTTGCCCACGCGCCTAATGTTGTCGAAGTACGAGACCACCTTGCCGAATGAGCCCCTTTTGCCATATTTTTTCACCGTTGGATATGCGTGCAGTCCATTGATGTCAGCAGTGCCATTGAATTCGAGGCCGTTGCTGTAGGTGCTGATGACGCATGGATGATATGGGTCAATGTCATGCAATATGCCACAGAAGTCCCTCAGCCAATCAGGCGATATGCCCTGACAGTCCGGCTCGTCGCACAGGAACCAGGCGAACAGGTTCGGGTTCTCCTTGGCCTTGCGCATCT
>JAFZZD010000453.1 GCA_017615955.1 Victivallales bacterium | reverse complement strand
GGGGCCGATGAAATCATTGTAGATCAGCCTGCCGTCGAAGGAGGGCTTCCCCTGGATGTCCAGCGCCTCCACCGTCAGCGTCGGATGTTTCGGAAGTGAATAGGTCTCCATCGCCATCGCGTAGCATCCCAGCCGATTCAGAAAACGCCATACGCCGTAGAAGGTTCCGACGGGACGCCCGCCCGTGATGACCAGGGAGTCGCCGACGCTCCGCACCACCCACTCCTCCTTGCCCAGCTTTGCGCAGTCGATTCCCTGCTCGCCCGCGAACTTCGTCCACCCCAGGTAGATGGCTGGCTCCCCCGCCTGCAACTGCGTCTCATGGATGCTTTCGAAGGACGCGCCTGTCATGCGCTTCAGAAACTCCTGCAAGTCGGCCAGCGCCATTTTCTCCAGGCGGTCTGGTTCCTCCGAGATGGCGATTTTGAGTTGGGCGCGTCCGTCCCGCGCCACCTCGACTGCGGAAAACGCCTCCGTCGTCAGAGCGAGAAACGCCAGGAGGAAAAGCATAATGCGTATCTGAATCATTTTAAGTCTCTCCATTTCAGTCCCATTTGCGGTTGTTGGCGAGATATTTCGCATTGAACGTGGTAAGGCCAATGTTCCAGGGCCTGAGGTTCTCTACATGGCCGTCCCAGAAGAGCCAGTTGGAACTATTGAGATGATTCGCATCAGGGTCGCCTGTCTTCCAGCCATAGGCATCGTCCCTTATGCTCGACAACACTTTGCAGTACCCGTTTGTCGAGCGCCGTTTCGTTCGGCAGTCGAAGATGGTGGTCACCATGGATGGGCTTTTGCAGGCAGTGGTGTTATTGACGTTGTTGTTCCAGTTGCCTGCCAACTGTCCAAAGGTCTTGTCCCAGATGTTGTTGGTTTCATTGGCGAACTTCGGTTCCCAGGTCAATCCAGAAAAACTCAAGTCGGCTCCCCGCACCAGCCCAAGCGAGCATTGATTGCAGGCATACGAAAGGGTTGGCTGGTCATCGACATCCGCCTTGTATTGATTGGAGGGGCAGGTGAGATGCTTGACGGCTTCTTTCGATGTCTTCGCCCAGAACTGCGCACTGCTCTGGTCAAGCGTTCCGTAGAGCAGCATGTTCCACGAGAAATACTTGTTGGCATTGGTTCCAATCTCTATCCTTCCATAGGGATACTGTCCGTAGTCCCCCTCGTAGATACCCATGTCCAACCCAATCTGCCGCAGATTGCTGGTGCAGGAGATGAGGCGGCCCTTTTCGCGCGCCTTCGCCAAAGCAGGCAAAAGCATTGCCGCCAACACGGCGATAATGGCGATAACCACAAGCAATTCAATCAACGTGAAAACCTTTGCATGAAGGGAGTTTTTCATTTGGCTTCTCCTATTTGTTAGAAAAAAGTGCATTTCAAATCCGCTCTAATCCACTCTCCATCCATATAATACTCGGCAATGCTGTCAACACCGCCGAAAAGCAAAATCACCCGCTCGCCAGAGAGGAAATCTGGAGTCACGAACTCCGTCTCATACACAAAATCACCATACTCCAACTCACGGTAGGCCAAGGAATTGCTTTCCACGTATGGATCTGGAAACACACCGTCCCGAACCAAGTCCCCCAGAACATTTCCCAGGCACTGATGCCGAAACCCTTGTCTTGCTTGTCTTGCCTGTCTTTCCCTTATAGGTAACACTCCAGGCACAGTTCAATCTCTCATGTTTCGACACCACGTTCCCTGAAAAAATTATCTTGTGCAACAAAATCGGGGTTATTATATCAAGCAAGAATGAGAAGTCAAACGGGTTCCTCGCTTTTTTTTCACAGATATCCCATAACGCAATTGATATTCCTGTAGGAAATCAGTAGGGGCAAAATCTGACAAAATCACTTTTTAGATAGGCTATGTTCCCCGTATGGGTACCCTCTTGGGGAACAGGCGTTCAGATATACCGAACAAGGGGCCACAAGCAGCCCCACTCGCTGGTAGGGCATGTATTTCTACTATTGCAGAAAAGTTATGGTATATCTGTGTTTAAAACGCAATGCTTATTTCAGGTGGCAGAAATGCCTTCAGCTGAGTAGCAATGTCCTTCAGGCCACAGGCACTGGAGGAAATCCCTTGAGGCATGGTATTTGTCATTCCAAGTGCAGCGTATTTTTCGGAAGCTAATGAGTTATACGCCAGTAGGCGAACTCCCGTAAGGGATTTGACATTCTTCAATAGTTGCCCTGTCTCTCCTATGTCATCAGGAAAGTCATTGTGTCCAGGCACAATTGGCATACGAATTTCCACGGGAATTCCAACCGCGCTGATTTTCCGCAGATTATCATGAATAAGGCCATTGCCCTGCCCTGTATTGTTTCTATGCCGTTCTGGATTCATTCCCTTAAGATCAAAGAGAACCATATCCGTGTATGGCAGAATCTTCCTGTAGTTTTCAAAATCAACAGCGCCGCATGTGTCCAGTGCAGTGGAGATTCCCTCCTGCTTCAGCTTATGAAATAGTTCCGCAGTAAATTCAGGATAGAGCGCTGGTTCGCCTCCAGAAAGCGTGACACCTCCGACAGGCATGAAGAAATCCCTGTCACGCACAACTCGCTCAAAGACAGCATTGGGAGACATGGCCTCGCCGCATAGTTCCAGCGCATTATGGAGACATGCACGAACGCATTTTCCACAGAGGACGCAATTCTCTCTACGCAGGTGATGATGCCCTGCGGCATCAATTTGATGCACTTCATTCGGGCAAACCTCGACACATACACCGCATTCTGCACATACCTTCTCGTGGAAGAGCAGTTGCGGCTGAGGAGAGATGCATTCAGGATTGTGGCACCAGATACAGTGCAATGGACATCCCTTGAGAAACACCGTGTCTCGCACGCCTGGGCCGTCATGAATGGTCAGCCTGCGGATGGATGCAACTGGAACAACAAGCCCTGACACGTTTCAACTCCTGTTTTCTGCCTCCGCAATGAAGGAATCCTGGACTAGCGGGGACAGGTCAATGAAGCGGACATTCCAGCCGCAAAGGCGAATCTGCAGATTGCGGTAGTTCTGCGGGTTCTTCTGCGCATCCCTCAAGACATCTGGTGACAGCACATTGAACTGTATGAATAGACCGCCGCGGGCAAAGAAGGTCCGAATCAGCCGTACAATCAACTCTGAGCCTGCCTCACCTGCCACCGAGCGTGGCGAAAGCATCACATCCAGCACGGAGCCATCGGCAAAAAGGGTATGGTCCAATTTGGCGACACTGTCAATGAGACCTGCGATTTCTTCAGTGTCGCACCCCACGGTGCTGCCAGTATTGCGCGAAATGGGGTCACCTTTGCAACGTCCGTCAGGCGTTGCGTCAGTTTCTCGCCCGAAGGTATAAGCCAGGTCGATGGACCAAAGACCCATCTGGAAGAAGCCGCCCTTGGCATTTGGGGTTGTTCTGATGAGTTTGGACGCAGTGCCGCATATTTTTACCGCTAGTGCATCCACAGATGGAATGCCGTTTCCCCATTTTGGAGCACGTCTGGCGGCCAGCAGCCGCAGCGTCTCCTGCCCTTTCCAGTTTGACGCGAGTATTTCCGCAAGTTTGCGGAAGGAGAGCTGCTTATCCTCAAAGACCAGATATCTGATTGCAGCCAGCGAATCCACTGCCGTGCCTATTCCAGCGCAGACAACGCCGCTTGTCGCATATTTGGTGCCGAACTGCGAGACATCCAAGCCACGCGCCATGCACTCCTCCATTGTTCCAGAGAGAAACGGCGACGGCTGCACATCACTCCAGTGCGCCTCCAGGAGCCTTGCCTTATCCATCGCCTCCTCAAGACGCGACCTCATGATTTCCAGATAACGCCTCATGACATCGTCAAACGTAGCTGGCGTGAATGTCATATCAGCGAACATTTCCCTAAAAATGCCTGGAAAATTGAAAAGCACAGTCATGGTGCATGAAAGCTCCTTGCCCATGATAGTCGGCTCGTAGCAGCCCACTGGAATGAAATTCGCCAAATCAGCCTCCTCCTTCCCATGTCGAAGGAACATTTTTCGCGCGGAGTCCTCATTCGCGAAGACTATGGATGTCTTTCCTTCCTTGATGCATTCAGCCGCAAAATTCAGCACATCATCTGGTGTCTTATCGTTGACGCGCAGCGAAAACTTCGGGTCAATGCGCCCTAGTTTTCGGAACACTCTCCACGCAAGCCGCGTCAAACCACAGCAGCCATCCATTTCCTCATGGGCATTATCCGCTGGCAATATTCCTCCGAAGCAGAAGGGAGTGCCATTGTCACGCCCTTGCGACTGTACCAGAAAGCGTGAGAAATATGCCAGAAGCAGCTCCTCTGCGCCATCCTCCGTCAGCCGCCCTGCAGCCAGGTCAGCCTCGTAGAATGGTCTATACACCCTGTCAAAGATACCCATGGAGCGCAGCCATTCGCCCTCTATCTCCTGCAGTTCTCGATAAAGCAAACCCAATTCCAGCGCCTGTCTCAAGGTCGCAGGAAGATTCGTGGCCAGAAATGAGAGCATTTCCGCCAAATCCATACGCCCTCCACTCTCGGCGACAGAGGCATAGCGCAGCAAGAACTGCTGGAATGCCATATATGCCAAACGCACCGATTCCATAAAGGGAGATGTATTTTTCAGGCAACATTCCTCTGCTTGCCTCAACAAACCAGGCACACCCAATTTCATTATGGCATCCCAGTCAGGTGAAGTATGGCTCAAATCCAATCGGCTGCGGAAGACATCCCTTCGCACAGCCTCCGACCCCGAACGCTCCGCCGCCGCCAGTACCGCCTTTGCATAGAATACTTTCCTTTCGGCCTGAATTTTAAGGATTTCACTTTCGGGACCAGTGCTGAGTGTCCTGCGTTCAATGAGGGAGGCAAATGGGTCGAAATCATTGACCGCCAGCCGCACATTCTTCAGGAAGCACTCCAGCATCCTTGCGCGAATAAGCGCAAAGTGCTCCTTGGCCTCCATGCCACACTTGTATATTTTCCTGATTTCCTGGTTGAGTTCAACGGGAGGAAGCCCATCTGAGGCGGCAAACACCTCTGATGCATAACTTCGCTCCATTTTATCCAGAAATGTCAATTGTTCCGATGAAAGCATATCAATGAACCATGGTCTTCCAAGCGCACCTATTCCGCATATTTCAGCGTCTTAAGTCTTGTGTCATCCGCGCCGCCAGCGATTCCCTCTGAAAACGCCAGATAATATGGGGCAGATTTCATTGTCTGCCAGTTGTTGTCGAAAATCACGAAGCCAAAGCACCTTGCCCTTCCTCCGATTGCCTTCCATGGAACGGCGACCTCGTAGAAAGTCACGCATCCAGTTCGCGTCACCTTTGCGGGATAGTCCTTGATTCCACTGTCCTTGCCGATGTATTTCACCAGTCGCGTCCCATTCTCCGTCAAAGCCAGACCGTAGTTGTATTCCGATTTTGCCTCCCTGCCCTTTTCCATAAGCAGGCTGCTGCCGTCCTCGTGTGAGAGGACGAACTGCAGTGAATCGTCCCGCCAGAATTCAAGCGGGGTCTGCCGCTGCTGGTGAATTGGATCGTCCACCTTTACCGCCAGGTAGAAATACTCATCGTCATACGCAGTCCAGTATTGCGCTGAAATGTTGTGGCCTTCGGGATTGAAACTAGTCCTGAAATAGCGCCGCTCAGGCTGGAGTGCCTCTGACGGGCGTATGTTGGCAGGATATTGCAGGGAACCCGAAGGCAGTTTCTGCAGCCAGTTTGCGCTTCCGTCAAATGTCGGGCGCGAAGCGAGCCTCACAAGGGTGTGCGTCTCCGCTTTCGCCAACGGGATTGCGTATGACCGTCCATCTGGCGCCAATAGTGTGCCATCTGCTGTGGCCGCGATGTCAACATCAGTCACCTTTCCAGGAAGGATTCTAAGTTCCCTCTCTGGCAGTCCTGGAAATGACATACGGCAAATCCGCGTCTCAGATGCATAGCTGCGGATGAAGACCTTGCTGTTCGTCGCGGCGCACTTAAATTCAGGCGCATTATTCAACACCGCCTTTCTCATCAGCTCTACGGCCTGCGCTGAAGGCATCTTCAGCGTGATGTATATTGGGGCTTTGCCAATTGTGGGGTTCTTCGCGGGGATGCTTCGGCCAAGCATATTGACGGCAGTCGCCTCCGCGGGGAATTCGCAAAGGAAGCGCTGCTCCTCGGCAATGTTCCAGAGAGTTACCAGGACAGAGCCGTCTGGCTTCTGAAACATGTAGCAGAAGATGTTGCCGTTTCTCACCTCCGCCAACGATTTAGCGAATGACAGTTGGGAGGCCGCCGTCGCGTACATGGCGCCGCCAGGCATGGGAATGTGATGGAATTCCCTTCCGAAACGGAATGGCTTCCAGCAGGTGGTCATGCAAAGTGCGTCATCTGGCCAGGTCTCCTGAAACCACTGCTTGTCTGCAGGTCTGTGCAGTTCAAAGCGGCTTACTGGCGCATAGCGGGTAATGATGATGGTGCGTGCGGTAAGCTCCGCCTGCTCGACCGCAAGCCCGCAATCCAAACGCGCCCCATAGTTAATCGCATAGCCAGTCTCATCATTTCTGATTACTTTGCCTTTGCCAAGAGAGAACGAAAGGTTGGAGGCGAGCCTGTAGAATTCCATAAGCCTCAGTTCAGGAATCGAGTGCTGTCCCAGAATCATGTTCCAGTTGCCAGTATAAGCATCTATCGCATATTCGTCAAAGTCCTTCACCAGATCAGCCAGCACGACACGCTCTATGGTCTCGGTGAATTCCTGTCGGTTGTTCCCGCCGACAATGATGCGAATGTCAGGATCTTTGGCCTTCAATCTGCGGCTGACCATTCGAGCGCGCACCATCACGTTGAACATCGCCTCTGTCCAGGTGCCGCATAGGTCCTTCTTGCTGCCGCCAGTGGCATTGGACGGGATTTCGCAGCCGATGCTCCACTCACGGACTCGTTCTCTCGTGCTCTTGTGAATCAAATCAACGCAATCCAAAGTGTGCTTCAGCACCTGGTCATTCTGCAAGGGCCAGCCAGCCTTGAATTCCTCCTGGCTCCGAAAAGCTGAGGAAAGCGTGCAACCCACATGCGCACACAGGACAAAGTCAGGATCCTCCAGAAATGCGCGGTATGTTTTCCAGAACAGCTCATTTGCATCTTCAGGAGTTTTCCTCAAGAAATCTGGCTTCTGGAGAAAATGCATCTTCAGCACAATGGAGCCAACTCCGATTCGCTTGATTGCGGGAATCATTTCAGGAAGGGCACCATGTCCAAACTGGAAAAACGCGTCACGCCTTGCAACGGGGGTATTCACCACAAATGCGCTCTGCGTCCAATAGGCTTTCTTCCCGTCTGCGAAAATCTCAGCTTCCACCACATAGTATCCCGATTTCTGCCCAGGAAGACAAAATCTCTCCTCCAGCTTCCTTCTAGGCTGGCGATGCATCTGGCGCCCCGCGTCATCCTTCACAGTCAAGGCATACTCCAGCACTTTAGCGGAACTTCTAACCTGCAGCTTAAAGGAAATCTGCTGTCCTGGGTCGAAAAAGCCAAAGCATCCCTCTGGAATCAGCGCCACCTTCTCCACTGCATCGCCAAATGAGCGCCTAAAGGAGCTCTCACCTTTGTCGGCTATCTTTTTTTTTTCGATTTTCAGGTCATCAAACCATGCAGTTCCATCGCAGGTCAAGACAGGCATCACCCTTATCTCACGCTTCTTGAAAAATGAACCCTTCAAAGTGCGGGTGCACTTTATCCAGTCAAATGTGCCCTGGCGCGGAATATTGTTGGCATCCCCCGTTACTGCAAAGTACCTGTCGCCGTCAGTGAGCCTGAGCAGCACGCCTTTGTACTGCCCGCCATTCACGTCCTGGGCTTTGATATAGACGGAAACCTCGTATTCCGCATCTGGCTCAATGCTGACCGTCCTTTCCACGGAGCCGCCCAAGCCCAGCCTAAGGGAACCTTCGCCTGAAATCTTCTGCGTTGTGTCAAAGGCGACATTACGGCTGTTCCTCTGCCAGCCTGGCAGACCTGGCGCAAACATGAAGTCGTTCTCATCGGCAGCCCTGTTTTCTGCAGGCGCTTGGCGTGCCTCGCTTGGTTTCGTCTCGGAAGCGGGACTCGCGGATTTTGCCTTCTTCACAATCTTCAGGTCAGCAAACCATGCCGTCCCCTCGCAAGTCAATGCTGGCATGACCATGATTTCGCTCTTCTTGAAGAAAGAAGCACGCAGGATACGTGTGCACTTCGTCCAATCAAATGTGCCTTGACGTGGCAGGTTCTTGGCATCGCCAGTCACCGCAAAATAGTTATTGCCATCGGTAAGCCGCAGCAGCACACCCTTGTACTGCTCGCCGTTCACATCCTGCGCCTTGATATAGACGGAAACCTCATATTCCGCGTCTGACTCCAACGTGATTGTTTTTGCGACATGGCCTTTTGATTCCAGCTTCAGAGTGGCATTTCCTGCGGGGCCTCCAGTCAAGTCAACAGAAAGATTCCTGCAGTTCTTCTGCCAGCCAGGAAGACCTTTTGCAAACGAGAAGTCAAAGTCCTCTGCAAAAGCACAGCAGATGACCGCAAGGCATATAAGTGTGAAAATTCTTTTCATTTTGCTATTTTCTTTTATTTGAATGCGTTAGCGGCAGAAATTGCGTTCAGGCGGTCAAAGCCGCAGTCCTCAGCCTTGCTGCTGGTAAGAGCCGAAACGCGATCCTTGAATTCCCTGATTGCCTTCGAGGAAACGTGTCCATCCATAAAACTGAGATTGACGCGCCCCTGTAACATTAAATCGCTCTCTGTCAGGCTTCCAGAATCACTGGACAGCGTGGCGTCATCCTTTGTCCTGAAATCTGGGGTTCCATGGCGGAAGGCCATCTGCGGAACAGTTTTAAGTCCCCAGTCCATCACTCTTCTCTCTCCGACAAATATGGCGGTTCCTGGCGATGTGAGGCAAGTTCTGCGCCTTGCGCCGAAATAGGTGATTGAAGTCTTTTTTCCTGATAAATCGCCGCTCAATCCATAATTGATTGCATAGTCGGAATATCCCGTCCTTTGGTCCTCGCTGCCAGCGGAGGGGCAGTAAAGCGTTCCATTCACATTGGTCCAGGAAGACGCCTGGGAATCAAGCAAGCCAAAATTCGCGTTGCCGCCTCGACCTGCCAGCAGACCATACCAGACATAGCGCCTGTCATAGTCGTTTTCTGGTCCCAATGGAGGCACTGTTCCTGGCACAATCCATTCATCAGACTCGTCGGAATATAGAATGCCCGCAGTCCCTATTGCCTTCAGGTTGTTTGTACAGGAGATGCTTCGCGCCTTCTCCCTGGCCTTGCTCAATGCAGGCAGCAGCATGGCCGCCAATATCGCGATTATGGCTATCACAACCAGCAATTCAATGAGCGTGAAATAATTTTCCGATGAGCTCTGTTCCTTGTGCTTGGCTAAATTTGACATTGGAATCTCCTTGCTTTTGGCTATAAACACATCTGCTCTATTTTTGGTAGATATTATACCCATTTTCAAGCCTGCAAACAAGATTAATATGTGTCTATTTTATAGTTGATTTGTGCCAAAATCATTATGTATGCCACAGATCCCTACTTGAAGCAAAATCAATAATAGATAAATTATGCCTCTATTAACGAGAGGTGATATGGACTGGCTTAACTACCAAATTGAGAAACTGCCCAGAGTGGGTAACTTTCCGTATCGGGTCAAGATGCTCTATTTTTCCCGCCAGCATACAGTTAACACAAAGCACGGGCGCACGCCTGATGACATGCTGGAGATTTCAATCCGCCTGGAGCCGCGGGAAGCCACCTGTCGGGACATCATCAACGGCAAGCCCATTTGCGCGAACTTTCCAAATCTGGTATGGAAGAAGCCAGGCGGAGAGCATCGCTTCCTAATTGACAAGCCACGCGACGCCATCTCATTCGGCTATCCAGCGGAGTTCATCGGCGATTTAAGGCATCTTGGCCTCTATCCCGACCTGGATGCTGTTTCCTTCACCATGACCCCTGAGATTGGACGGCTGGCAAACGAATACCGCAGACTTTGCCATCAACTCTATACGCCTGGCGTTGCCGACCAACTTGACTGGATTTGCTTTCTCCTCTACAGGGAAATCCTCTACTCCAATCTGCTCAAAACAAAGAGCAATGACGATGTGGAGAGAATCAGAAACATCTCGGTATGGATGCAACTTCATATATCGGATGCCATCGACTTGGATGAACTGTCCATTTCCAATGGCTTCTCACGCACTTCATTCTACAGGAAGTGGAAGCATATATTTCAGGTCTCTCCAGCCCAATATGTCCTTGATATGAAAATTGAGGCAGCTGCACGACTGCTCCAGGAAACTACCATGTCCATAAATGACATAGTCCAGGAAGTCAACTATTCGGGAACCACCGCCTTCCACAAGCGCTTCACTCAGAAATACGGAATGACGCCAAGCCAGTTCAGAAAGTCAAGGGAAATGTAAACTCAAAGCCGCAAAGAGAGTCTTAACATCCGCGCCTTTGCATTAAAAATGCGCCTTTGCGTGATTAGATTTCCTCGGCGATTACAAGATCCTCACCATGGAAGACAAGGGCGAGGCGAATGAGCGTGACGGTGCCATCTGGCGTGAGGTGCCAGTCCTGTGCCAGATTATTGTCCTTGGCATAGCGCTCCAGCTGCTCCTTCGCCTCGACAAGCAATGTGGCCTTTGCGTTTTCAGGGAGCTTCTCCGCCTTCTTTATGTACTTCACCTCAATCATTGCGGCGTACTTGATGTTGGGGAAAGTTATGATGCGGGGCGCCAATACCAGGTCGGCAAAGCCGAAGCCAGCGCGATGCTCCGTGCGCACTGCAAAAGCGCTCCCCGACGACAGCAGGGCGGCAAAGGCAGCCTGCACAGCCTTTTCCCCGTCAAGCAGGTCACGTGCGCACAGCGTCTCCTTCAGAACCTGCGCGGCCAGCTCAATGGCGGGATGCCATACTCCTTCATAAGCCATATCGCCAAGCTTGTTCGCCAGTTCGTTCACCCTGACATTCACGCCGCAGGCGTCACTGTAGCCGTTGAGCAGGAAGTCCGCCACAAACTGCCTCATTAACTGATTGGGAATCCTCAGCTGAGGACGGCCATTGTGCTCTTCCCCTATTGTCACCATGCCATAGTAGAACAGGAGCGAGATGAAGCTCTCGGGTTTGTTCAGTGTGTCTGCCTGGAAGGAGCACATCAGTTTAGTGGAGACGCTTCCCTCTGTGACCAGCTGCTCAAGCGCATCGAACTTGCCGTTGAGCTTGCCGTTGGTGGTGACGACATGCCGCAGCTTGTGGTAGTCCGTCCGCAGGTTCTCGTCTATCATCTCGCGGGGGAAGCTCTGATCGTCCATGCTATGCCTGAGGAAGCCCAGCAGCAGGACAGGATTGCAGACCTGCTCGCTGTTCATCTCGGAGAACCTGTAGTGGTCATACCAGTCTGTGACAAGCTGGAATGCCTGCTCTCGGTCAAGGGGGAATTGCCCAGCTTCCGCATAGTAGTCTATTGCCTGCCGTATGTCATTGTGGGTGAAGCCGCAGAGCGTCGCCAGCTGTGGTTTTTGAGATATGTTGTCGGCTATGTTGAAGCCGCTGGTCACATCGTCCAGCGTCATGGGTGACACGCCCGTCAGGAACATGTTGGTTATTACATTGTTCTGCGCCTTGAGGAGTGCGAAGAAGCTCTTGAAGAAGCCAGTCCCATGGCAGAGCGCACGGTATGCCTCCGAGCCTGACTGCGCAAGAAGCCTGTTGGAGAAATTGTCATACTCGTCGATGAGGATGTAGATTTTTTTGTCTGACGTCAAGGGCAGATTGGTGGCTAGTATGTTTAATGCCGCCTTGAATGTGGTCTGTTTTGCCATTTCCTCCCGAATATCTTCTGGAATGAAATTCTTGTATGCTCTGCGGAAGCCGTCAATGGCGATCTTGCAGTTCTCCTCAAAGCTCTTCTGCATTTCCTCCAGTGTATCTCCGCTGACTTTTGAGAAGTCGAGATGCAGAATCATGAACTGTCCCCGGTCGGGCGTGGGATGCTCGTGGATCCATGTGCCACCGAAGAGTTCGTCAAAGCGGCCTGTGCTGTTCACATCATAGTAGTAGCGCAGGATGCTCAGCAGCAGGCTCTTGCCAAAGCGGCGAGGGCGCAGGAACAGCTGGTATGGCAGAGCCTCCAGAAGCGGAATGCCCCAGGTGTTGTCCACATAGTAGCCGTTGCGCCGGCGCATGTTGCCGAAGTCGCTTACGCCGTATGGTATGGTCTTGACATTGTTGTACATGATCATATACCGTAAAGTTCACTCTGTTTTGTCTTTGGAGGTAATTTTGAAATGCATACCTTTTTCGCTGGCTAAGCCAACGGCTCCGATAGTTTGCGGCTTGGCGCGATGGTTTTGAGATTACCCCTTTGTATATTGCGGTAATATACAAGTTCCAAAACGCAAATCCACTGCGCTACTCAATCCTCACCAGCGCGAATGTGTGGTATGGCAGGTGCAGTTTCAGGGTGTTGTCCTTGAAGTCCAGAACCTTGACTCCTGCGGGCTGCCAGTTCAATGGCACGCGGTTGTGCGCCAGTTTGTATTTTTCACGCATTGCAAACAAGTCCTGGTATTCCTTGTCCTCCGCGTCAATCAGTTCCGTGGCCTTCTTGAACTTCCTGCCTGTGAAGCTGATGGTCACATCCTGGTCAAGATGCTCCTTGCCAATATGGGAGACCACCGCCAGAAGCTGGCCTTTCTTGTTTCTGTAGCAGCTGACGTATGTGTTCTTGCCAGAGACCAGTTTCGCGGGAGACTGCGCATCCCAGTAGCCCAGGAACGTGCTTTCTGGCACGCCGAAGGTCTCGTAAATCCTGGTGACTTTGTCGAAAATGCCGAAATGGCAGCGGTCCAGGGCATTTATGCCATTGTGGGGAAGCATGCCAGTGAGGAAGGCCCTGGTGATCCTCAATTTATACAACTCTGGCTCCTCCTTGCCGCCGCCGTTCTCCTTTGACAGCACGTCATTGGACTGATATGCCGCGTTGTATATGCCAAAGGGCAATGTAGCCAGTTCGAATGCGAACATGGGCATTTCATAAGTGTCCAGAATCTCCTTGCCATTGTGCATGATGGTGCTGCTCTGCTGGCGGATATGCTCCCCGTTCAGCAGATGCGTGGTGAACGTGTAGCATGGCAGCTGCACGGCGGCGGTGTTGTGGATGTGGATCACATAGTCCTGCACACCTGCATCCAGCAGCAGCATCGCCACTTTCCTAAAGAAATTCCTGTAGGCGATGATGGGCGTTCTCTGATGGCAGCCATGCAGCTTGTTGTCACAGACCGGGACAATTCCAAAGTCGAAGTTCACGCCGTGCAACGGCACTTTCTTCAAAAGTGTCTGGAACTTGTAGAGGAACACATTGGCGCCTTCGGAGGCGGGGCACATCAGATACACGGTGTAGTGTTTCTGCCCGCGCTTACCAGCCCAACGCTGCTCTGGCAGCAGCACCCATTCAGGCAGGAATGCGCGTATTTCGGGGTATTCGTCACTCATGTAGTTTGCCGTGTAGATGAATGGATGCACATTGAAGTCAATCGCCTCCTTTGCCTCTGCCTGGTATTGTGCAAGAACTGGATTGTTCTCAGGTGATGGCAGATCTGCCAGCGCATCGCTCAAAGTGGGATTTCCCTTCATATAACCGCACCAGGTGGCAGGTGCCCTGCCTGGACGGTTCATCTTGAATGCCCAGTGCTCACCAGCGGTGTCCAGCGGATGGTTCTTTGCCAATGGCTTCACGGGGCCGGCCAGCAGGCCATAGTCAAAATTCAGCTTCTGGCCTGCCTTGAGCGTGTCAGCAATGCGCACGGTGAACACCGTCTTCTCGGAATCGGACACGAATGAAATGGGCTTGCTCTTTGCAGTCTTCCATGAGGCATTGCTCTCCGCGAAGAAGCAGAAGCACTTGTCCTCATTGCCAACAATTACGACAGGGAAGTACCTGCACTCAAAGGTGCCGTCCTCAAGTTTGGCTGTGATCTTGCTGCTCCAGCCACATTGCGCCGTATGCAGGTATTTTGTGACGTTTCTCGGCAATGTGAACTTCAATTCCAGGTTCTTCATGGTTTTCAGCGCGATGATTTCCACCTGGTTGTGCTGTACGCCGTCATATTCAATCCAGCCATTTGCGTTGACTTTGCATAGCGTGCCTTCCACATTTGTGGAAAACTCGCACCTGTGCTTCTCCAGGCTGCCTGGCTTCATGGGCATTGGGATTGCCTCGCCATTGGACATAAGCTGCGGTGCCTCGGTGAACAGCTTCTGCCCCTTTGTGACAATCTGTCTTGGCAGCATATTATCCAGTCCCCACTGATAGCTGCGCCCCACAGGCTCCACCGTCAGACTTGCCTTGTCTCGCTTGATCTTCATTGGCTGGAATGGGGGGATTATGCGTGTCATGTCAAACTTGATTTTGCTCCATTCGCCAAAGCCAGGGAATTGGAATGTGGTGCCGGATATGACCTTGCCACCTGCAATCAGATCCAGTTTATAGTAGCCCACGGGATTGGATTTGGGGAAGTTCAGCTGCAAGTCCTGCTTGTCGCCAACCGCAGTGCTGCCCATCTCCTTGCCGTCGGGTCCAGTCAAGACAACTTTGCCCTGGAAGCCTTCGCCAAACTTCTTCTTGAGGATTTCCGTCTTGACTTTCACGTCTATGGTCTCGGCTGTGAAACGTGGTGTGCATGTTACATATTCCGCCTTGATGGTGATGGGAATGTCCTGCCTTAGGGAGGCGGTCTTGCCATCAGAGCCAAGAAGCTCGAATATGAGGCGGTCCGCCTTCTCCATTGTCAAGGGCACGGCCACATTCAGTTCGCATGGAATGTTCGCCTTCAAAGGCACTTCCTGCACGAATATGTCCTGTGGAAGCAGCAGTCCACTGGAATGCTCCTGGACAATGCGCATCTTCGCCTTGCAGTCCTTGGCGGAATACAATTGAAGCTTCTGCACCAGCTCGCCGTAGGATGGGTCATTGTGGCTGACTGCCTTGAGCGTGGGCGCATCTTCCACAAAGCGCAGCGTGTAGAACCTGTCATCATCCGCCCAATAGCCCTTTTCTATCTGGTTGGTCAAGTCGCTCACCGCCGACAATGCAGACGAGAACCAGCTTCTGGCAAAGTTCAGTTTCAATTCCTTGGGAGCACTTTTCAGGTCAAGTTCTGCCCAGGGTATTTTCCCCTCGACGCGCCAGAGCAGGGTGTCGTCTATGCGATGGCTGAGATGGGAGACATATTCCCATTTTGGATTGTATGTGGAATCGCTGTCCCTGCGGTCTGATTTTCCGCCAGCCACGCAGCCGCCGAAATAGTACTTGTGTCCGCTGTGTCGCAGATGAAGTTCAAAGGATTCGTTCAGCCACACGTCCGCCTCCTTGTCATCGGGGCCATGGCCCTTCTTTATGTTAGTGCCAGGCGGGAATGTGCTGTCCATGGCAAAATAGAGATTGTCCTCGTCCCAAGTGAAGTACAGGTGGTGCGGGGGCAGTGTCCAGGTTTTGGAGCCGTCATTGTCCCTGTTTCCCTGTGTCAATGAGACAATGCCGCCTGCATTCTGCCATCCATCGTCCTCCAATTCCGCATCCAGTTTGATATTGCCCTTCCGCTTGGGTGCGCAGATTACGCGCGGATAGTGCTCGTGGACAGGTTTTGCCTGCACGGCGCAAAGTTCCGCCACGTCCTCTTCTGTCAATGCCTGGTTGAATATGCGTATACGCCCGCAGTAGATGTCATTGTCCCACTCTGGAATGGAGTGATACGGAGTCTTGATGGGTCCCAGGAAAATCTTGTCTATGAGTTCTGGCTTGACGGCGACAGGCTGCTTGCCCTCCTTGAGAAGCCTGCCCTGGAAGTAGCACCTGACCTTGTCACCATCCCAGGTGATTGCGGCCTTGTAGGGCGTGTTCGGCTTGAGTTTTTCGCTGCTGAAATAGAAGGTGTGCGTAGTGTCCGAGAACACGAACTGGCAGCCATTGTTGTTGTAGAAGGTCCTAAGTCCAATAGCCAGGCGAGAACGTGTGCTCAGCATAAGCATGGTGCGCATGGGGTATTTTGACCTGCGCATAGTGTCCGTCGCGAAGTCCAGCATAAGTGTGCCAGAGGCTCCTGCCAGGTCCTTTGCCGGTATGGCGAAGCTCTTCTGTCCCATGGCAAGCATTTTCTCGCCAGTGGGCAATGTCACCTGGGGACCGTCAATGGTTACTGGCATGCCCGCGACGATTATCTCCTTTGGCTCGTCCAAAGTCACATCCAAGGTAGGATTTGGTGCGGCAATACACGCAATTACCGCCAGCAGCATCGACAACAAGATTTTCTTTTGCATTGGAAAACACTCCCTTATATTTTGTTGAATGACAAATGAGATTTCAAGTTCAAAATGTATTGTTATGATGTTCTTTTGCAAATTGGCCCGACTATCTTTGAAACGCCCAATTGAAAATCGCCTTTGTTATGCTAGTTTTGCGCAAAGTTTAATCAAGAATACTGGAAAAAAACATGTCAATCAACACACTCACCTGGTATTACGAGCATCCGGAACACGTGATGCTCACCGCACATAGGGGCGCTTCATACGAGTTTCCTGAAAACACGCTTCTGGCAATGGAGAAGGCATTGGAGGCTGGGGCCGACATGATTGAATTCGACATCACCAGCTCCAAAGACGGCATCCCCGTGATTCTGCATGACCGAACCATTGACAGGACAAGCAACGGAAGGGGCTACCCAAAGGACTTCTCTCTGGCGGAACTCAAGCAGCTTAATTTCTCCTATTGGCTTCAGGGCCAGAGGCGGAACGCCCCTGCATACGACAATGTTACAATCCCTACATTCCAGGAAATGCTGGAGGCATTCCACAACTGCGCAAACATGAACATACAGCTGCACGGCGATGTGGATGACGAAAGCATCATTCGGAAGATATGCGAATTGTTCGTGCAATTCAATATGTTCGACCACGCATACCTTACCGTGTGCCCGCCGCAGGCTGACCTGATCATGAGCATTCATCCCGAAATAGAGATGTGCGTGACGCCTCCCATGCGGGAACGCGCCAATCCAGAAAACCTGCGCCTCTGCAAGGAGAAATACCACTGCCGTTTCGTGCAGCCCGCCAGCACATCCGTCACGCAGGAAAGTTTTGACTGCATCAAGGAATTGCAATTGCGGGACAATGTCTTCTTCTCCGATGATATCGACGAGGCCAAGTCCCTCCTGGCAATGGGAGCCACTGGCATCATGACAAACAAAATCCACCTGCTGATAACCGAATTCTAAAATAAAATGTGGGTGCCGAGGCGGCGCCCACTCAAGCTGTCTTGGCAAGAACAACGCCAAAAGCATTAAAATAATTCTATGTGAGTGTTTCCGCTAAGGCAACTTGAGTGAGCGCCGCCTCGGCGCTCGCATACAAATGCAAGGACAAAACATGACAACTTACACAACAACCACGGCCTGTGGCTACAATGTAGCCGTGAGATTCCTTACAGACACCATCGTCAGGGTGCAGATATACCCCCGTTACGGCGAATACAGCGATTCAGCACTGAACAGATACCACTTCATCACGGAGCCAGACGAGGCAGGCGCAATTCAACAGACTCCCCACAGCTGGAGTAGCGCGGAACTGGCCCTCTCCTGCGATGACAACGCACTGTTCAACATAAAGAACGCGGCTGGAGACACGCTGATTGAAATGACATCCGTAAAGCTGACAAAGAAGGCGGCATACGTCTCCTTCAAGGCACAGGAGGACGAGGACTGGGTTGGCTTCGGCGACCTTACGCGCAAGCGCCTCTACCACCGCGGGCACAAGGCTATATGCTGGGTGTCTGACGTGGCCTCATATCTGCCAGTTCCGTTCTTCATGTCCACAAAGGGCTACAGCGTGCTTGTGAACAGTACGCACTGTGTCGTGTTCGATATGTGCGAGGCTGAAAAGGACACTTTCTCCTGGAAGGACGAGCGTGCGGTGCTGGACTTCTACCTGATCCGCAATGATACGTTCAAGGACGGAATACGCAAATACACCGACCTGACAGGACGCCCGAAGCTGCCGCCCGAATGGTCTTTCGGTCTATGGTATATTTGCCGTATGCAGGCGAATGACGCCGAAGTCATCAACGACGCGGTGAACTTCCGCCGGGAAAAGATCCCCTGCGACTTGATCGGCCTGGAACCTGGATGGATGGACGTGAATTACGACAACACACTTGACAAGGACTGGAACAAGCAGCTTTTCCCCCTGCCTGACTGGCAGAAGAATGGCGTTCATACCTTCATCAAGGCACTTCAGCGAATGGGCTTCCACCTGGAACTGTGGATGTGCAACGACTATGACCTTTCCTACGAGGAGGAGCGCAAAATCGCAACCGAAACGGTGGACGATGAGGACAAGCCAGGTCCCGCATTCGACGAACTGGTGGAAATGGACCTGCACTTGACTCAACCGCAGTACATGGACAAGATCACCAGGAAGGACGAGCCATGGTTCGAGCACCTCAAGAAATTCGTGGACTGGGGAGCTGACTTCTTCAAGCAGGACGGCGCATGGCAGGTTTGCACGCATCCTGACAGGCTCTACGGCAATGGCATGACTGACCTGGAGATGCACAACCTCTATCCAATGCTGTACTCGCGCCAGATGTGGGAGGGCTTTGCCAAACATACAAATCGCAGGCCTGTGGTGTTCACGGTCTCGGGCTGGGTTGGCTTCCAAAGCTGGTGCGGCACCTGGACCGGCGACACGGGCGGTCGGCTGGACACGTTGGGCGCAATGCTCAACACCGCCATGCTGGGGCATTGCTGGGCCACAAACGACATGGAGGTGATGCAGCCAGAAGGCATTCATTTCGGCTACCTCCAGCCCTGGAGCCAAATTAACAGCTGGACTTACTTCAGGATGCCATGGGTGCAGGGCGACAAACTCCTGGCAATGCACAAATACTATGCGAACCTGCGTTCACAACTCATACCGTACATATACAGCAGCGCATACGCCTCCACGCATACAGCCGAGCCATTGATGCGCCCACTCACACTGGAATACCAGGACGACAAGAACTGCAGGGAGGTGCTCAATGAATACCTGCTGGGCAGGGACCTGCTGGTGGCAATCTACAAGCACGAGATATATCTGCCCAAGGGACTATGGAAGGACTACTGGACAGGGCAGTTCATCGAAGGCGGTCGCACCATAAACTACGATTGGCCAGAAGGCAGAGGGGGCGGGCTTTTCATACGGGAAGGCGCAATCATCCCATTCGGCCCAATTATGCAGTACAGGCACGAAATACCCCTGTCCAAGATACAACTCCTCCTGTTCCCGTCAATGCAAAAGACCTCGTTCCAACTCTATGAAGACGACGGCGTTTCCTTCAAGTACCTGGACGGTGACTTCGCATTGACAAACATCACGGTGCAAGACCAGGGCAAGAACATCGCAGTCAACATCGATTTCGCCCCCAAGTCCGAAGTCAAGGAATGGGAACTGGTCCTGGCATTGCCCAATGGCCCCAAGGACGTCATCTGCAACGGAAAAGCAACTGCCGCCACCTGGGACGAAGCACGCCAGGAACTGCACTGCACCCTCAATTAACGCAGAGGCGCTTCCTTAACGCAGAGGCGCAAAGACGCAGAGACGCAGAGATTTTAACGCAGAGGCGCAAAGACGCAGAGACGCAGAGTTTTTATTGTTTCGCTCTGTTC
>JAFZZD010000452.1 GCA_017615955.1 Victivallales bacterium | reverse complement strand
TGCCCTGCCGGCACTAGCCGCTTCGCGGCTTCAATTACCTACCCTCATGGGGAACATAGCCTATGAGAAAAGCCAGTTTTGAAATTACCTCTCTTGAGAGGAACATTTAGTCAGTATTGGGGATGCCTTATGGTATCCCAGACAGAACTGTTAGCATCAGTTGTTGCCTGCGCTGGCAGCCAATATGTTCAGCATGCTGACGATTTGCCTAAGTTCCCAATCCTCGATTAGTGTAAGGTGAAGCAGCTTCATGTCGCCCAGCATGATGTCATGTCCCTTCGCTGAGAATATGAAGCCCTTTTCAATGCGGACCTTGCCTGGCTTTGATAAAAGCTCCTTGAAATATAGGGTATTCCTTGTTATGATGCAGCCTTCCTTGGCACCTCCGAATGCAGTGTCGTCAGAATGAAGAAGAATATCAGTCCTTTCGACGCCTGGCGCGTATGACATAATTGCGTTGTTCAGCTTCTTTTCATTGAAGTTGGGTGTCTTGAAGATGTTGTTTCTGTTTATGGAGAGGAGTATTTTCATGATTTCGGCCTCGGCTGCTGCTGCGTCCTTGGTTGCGCCAGAAGTGGCTTCGTTGCCATACATGGCACCCAGCTTTTTCTGTGCCTTGGTATTTCCCTGTGCTGCTGCCTTGCGGTACCATTTTACGGCTTCGCCATAGTCCTTTGAAACGCCGTGGCCTTCTTCATGGCATGCGCCAAGGTTGAATTGAGCATCCGCATAACCTTGCTCGGCTGCTTTGAGATACCACTTCGTGGCCTCGCCATAGTTTTGTGCAACACCTTTACCAAATTCATATAATTCGCCAAGGTTATTCTGGGCCACTGCTTCTCCCTGTTCTGCAGCCTTGAGATACCATTTCACAGCCTCGGCATAGTCTTTTTCAACGCCCTTGCCTGAAACATAGCATACGCCAAGATTGTTCTGTGCAACTTTGTGTCCCTATTCTGCGGCCTTGCGGTACCACTTCGCGGCCTCTTCATGGTTGACTGGAACGCCTTTGCCTATGTCATGCATCAAGGCAAGATTGAACTGGGCTTCTACAAGGCCTTGTTCTGCGGCTTTGCGATACCACTTTTCAGCTTCTGGATAATTGATTGGAACGCCGTCACCATTGTAGAAAATCAATGCAAGGTTGCACTGTGCTTCTTTATGTCCCTGTTCTGCGGCCTTGCGCATCCACTTCTCTGCCATGGCATAGTCCTTGTCAACAATTTCCCCTTGGTAATACTGCAATGCAAGGCTGAATTGGGAATTTGCATCTCCCTTCTCGGCTGCCCTTTGAAGATATTTCAGTGGATCTTTTTCTTGAGCTATATACTCGCTTATGCTTTTGTGCGGCTTGTCTTTCTCGGTATTCTCATTTTTGCCGCATGATGTCAGAAAAGCCAGGCTTAGCACAAGCAATGACATGTAAAGCCAGACTGCATTTTGGTGGGTGAATAATTTCTGACGGACCACGCTCTGTTTTTTGTTTTCCATTGATGCTTCCTTTTAATGTTATCTACCTTTTCAAGTTCATTGTCTTGCCAAAAGAGGTAATTTCAATATGAAGCAATCTCCCGACAAAAAGGAGAATGTTGGCAAAAACTGAAATAAGTTACTATACTGGCCCGATTTTTCAAACCCAAAAAAACAAATTTCAGGATAAAGTGAGACAGGCGAGTGATCGTTCAGTGCGTGGCAGAAGGCATTCTATTTCATTGCGAAGATTCTGTCCGCCTTGGCAGCGATGTCCTGGTCGTGGGTTACCATGACCAGTGTTTTCTTCATGTCTTTGCGGATGTCGTCTATGATGCGTATAATGTCGTCAGCCGCCTTCTTGTCCAGGTTTCCTGTTGGTTCGTCTGCAAGTATAATATCTGGCTGGTTTATCATGGCCCTGGCGATTGCCACGCGCTGCTGTTCGCCGCCTGAAAGTTCCCGTGGCCTGTGCTGAATGCGTTTGCCCAGGCCGAAGCGTTCCAGCCATTCCCGGGCTGCCTTTGCTGCGGCTGCCCTGTCAGCGCCCCAGCGCAATGCGGGCAGCATGGCGTTTTCCAGGGAATTCAATTCGGGGAAGAGGTGGTATGACTGGAATATGAAGCCAATGCGCTTGTGCCGCAATTCAGCGATTTTGGCAGGTTTTGCGGTGGTGAGATCCGTGTCCCCAAGGAAAATCCTGCCTGACGTGGGCTTGTCCAGCCCGCCCAGCAATTGTAGGAGTGTGGTTTTGCCGGAGCCTGAGCGGCCGGTCAATGCCAGCCATTCTCCTTCCTGCACTTCCAGTGACAAGTCCTTGAGCACGATTATGCTGCCAGTTGGCATGTCAAAGCTCTTGCAGACGTTTTCCAGTTTATATGCTGTCATTGTCAGTTGTCCTCCTGAAGTGCCTTTGCGGGTTGCAGGCTGGATGCATATATTGCGGGCACCACTGCGGCAGAAACGCATATCGCCAGGGATAATATCACAATGAAGGTCAAGTCCCCGGCGGTGACTTGTGCAGGTATTGCCTCAAGGTGGTACAGTTCCGCCGGAAATACATCGTGTCCCATGATGAAGCTCAGCACAGCAGCAATTTGTTTCCTGAATATGATGACCAGCAAGCCCAGGCATGTGCCCAGAAAGGTGCCGATTACGCCTATTATGGCGCCCTGGAAAAGGAACACCCTGGCTATCATCATGCGCCCGAAGCCTAGTGCCTTCATCACGCCTATCTCACGTGTCTTCTGCACGACGACAGTGATCAGCGTGCCTGCTATGCTGAATGACGCAACCAGCACGATGAACGCCATGAGGAAGGTCATCAGGTTCTTCTCGACTTTCAATGTGCCGAACAGCATCTGGTTGCGTTCCTGCCAAGTCTGCACGTCTATGTTTTGCGCAATGTCTTCTGCAATTTCCTTGTAAGGCTCGATTTCCAGTGGGTCTGGGACACGGCACATTATGGAGGTGGCCGTGTCCCACTGGTAGCCATATAGGTCTGCTGCCTGGTCGA
>JAFZZD010000451.1 GCA_017615955.1 Victivallales bacterium | reverse complement strand
GGGCGCTGCACCACGCAGCGCCATCGACACTGCGGCGGCCTTCCAGGCTGCCATTGACGCCTGCAGCGCCGCAGGCGGCGGAGTGGTGACTGTGCCTGCAGGCGTATACGGCCTGAAGAAGGTGTCCTTCAATGACAATGTGGAACTGCATCTGGAGGCAGGGGCTGTGCTGTACAGTCTGCTGCAGCCCATTCCGCGCAAGGATTTGAAATGCGGAGAACCCTCGGAAAATTCCAGGGAATACCTGCTTGGCGGCGTTGGTGTTCATAATGTGGCCATAACTGGCTTCGGGCGCATTGACGGCAGGGGCTATGATGTGTTCTGGCCTAAGGACGATGGCTACGAGCACCCGCTGTATGGTCAGCGCTACTGGCCACAGCTGCATCGTCCAAAGGGGCTTGTGCATTTCCGCGAATCCACGGACATTGCCCTGCGGGACATCACAATCGTGGACCCGCCATGCTACAACGTATGGCTGCTGGGCTGTGACCGCATCGACATCTGCCATGTCCGCATCGACGCCGATGTGCGTGGCCCGAATGACGACGGCATAGACCTGGACTGCTGCTCGAATGCGCGCATTTCAGGCTGCGACATCCTCTGCGGCGATGACGGAATAGCGCTGAAAAGCGATACGCATGAACTGGGCTACGACAAGGCCTGCGAGAACATCGTTATCTCCGATTGCAGAATCAGCACAACCTCCGACGGAATTCGCATAGGCTACGAGGGCGACGGTGCCATCCGCAATGTGACCGTCTGCAACTGTGTCATCTATGACACGATGATTGGCGTTTCCCTTATGGTTGCGATAAGCTACAATGACATCCGTGGCGTGGACATTTACAAGGGCCCCGCAATCACGGATGTGCTCTTTGACAACCTGACCATAAATGCGTTCCAGACCTTCAATTTCCAGTACACCAAGACGGAGGAGAGCCTGGACAAGCCGATCCAGGGCTATCTCGACCGAATTTACTTCAGGAACATAGTGGCCAATGCGACGCGTGGCTCTTACATCGGCGGTGACGCGGAGCAGCATGTGCGCAACATCGAATTCAGCGGACTGCGCATGACTTTGCGCGGCAAGATGGGCGGCGATTTCCTGAAGGAGGTGCCTGACCCGTATCCTCTGTGGAGCGATTTGCCGTATTCGGGCCTTCCATGGCCCTTCTTCGTGCGGAATGCGGACGATGTGCGCATCTGCGATTCCACATTCGCGTGGGAAGATGCGGAGGGCTGCTGGCAACCAGAGGTGTTCCGCTCTGAGAATGCAACCGTGACAATTGAAAATGTGCGCACGGTTAATACTCCGCCAGAGGAAGATCCAGTCATATTTCCTGTCGGGGACATAGACGGAGTTCCATATTTTGAACCGCCAGTGGGCTTTGACGAGGCGGAGGCAATGCGCCGCGTGCTGGAGGTCTGCAATACGAACGCAGAGGATTTGGGTAAGATTACAGTGAAGCCCAGTTGCCATCTGAATGCCAGTTTCATCTATGCGCACCCGGCGGACTACAAGGGAATGCCAATGCTGAACGCATCCTCCAATGAATGGAAGGCGGTGTTCAGCCGTTTCCGCTCAATGCACATTGACACTGTGATTTTCCAGGCGGCGTTGTGGCATGAACTCCAGGAATGCTACTACAAGTCAAGTCGATACAGTTTTTTGAAATGCTATTCTGTGCTAGAGCGTATGTTTGAGGCCGCCGAGAGCGAGAATATGAAAGTCTATCTTGGCGGCTATGGCTCTGTGGCGGGATGGAAGCACAATTTGTCACAGGATGCGTTGAAGCAGGAATTGGCGGAGCATAAGGCCTG